>CAIVAR010000010.1 GCA_903904005.1 uncultured Anaeromyxobacter sp. | reverse complement strand
GTTGAAGACCGTGGTCTTCCCGGCGCCGTTGGGGCCGATGAGCCCCATGATCTCCCCCGCCTGGAGGGTGAAGCCGACGTCCTCGTTGGCGGTGAGGCCGCCGAAGCGCTTGGTGAGTCCCCGGACCTCGAGCAGGGGCGCGCTCACGGGAACCTCGCCTCCGGCTCGGGGGGCGGCACGGGGCGTGGTGCACGCCGCGTGAAGAGCCCCATGATCCCGGACGGCTGGAAGACGGCGATGACCACGAGCAGCGCCCCGTAGACCACCAGGTCGGTGCCGCGGCCGGTGCCGCCGAAGGCGATGCGGGTGGCCTCCTCGATGGCGGTGAGGACCACCGCCCCGAGCACCGGCCCCCACAGCGTCCCGGCGCCTCCCAGGATGGCCACCAGCGCGATCTTGATGGAGAGCCCGGTGGAGAGGGTGGAGCCGGGGTCGATGAAGAGCTCCTTCTGCGCGTAGAGCGTTCCCCCCATGGCGGTGAGCCCGGCCGAGAGGATCATCGCGATCATCTTGTAGCGGGTGAGCGACACGCCCAGGCTGCGGGCCGCGTCCGGCTCGTCCTTGATGGCCCGCAGGTAGTAGCCGACGTGGCTGCGGTTCACGATCCAGTTCACGCCCACCGTGGCCAGCAGCAGGCCGAGCGCGATGTAGTAGTAGGGCAGCTTGGAGCGGTTGAAGACGAAGCCCCAGAAGCCGGTCTCCCCGAGCGGGAGGTTGAAGCCCACCGCGCCGCCCAGGGCGTCCGAGCCGTTCACCACCGCCTGGACGATCTCGCCCACCGCGATGGTGGCCATGGCGAAGTAGTGCCCCTTGAGCCGGAAGCAGGGGGTTCCCACCAGAACGCCGAGTCCGGCGGCCACCACCGCGCCGGCCCCCATGCCCAGCCAGGGCGAGATGCCGAGCTTGACGGAGAGCAGCGTGGAGACGTAGGCCCCGGCGCCGAAGAAGGCGGCGTGGCCCAGCGAGACCTGCCCGGCGTAGCCGCCCAGGATGTTCCAGGCCACGCCCAGCTGCGCCGTCATCAGCATGAGGATGGCGGCGTTCTGCCAGGTGACCTTGGTGGCGAGGAGCGGGAAGGCCACCGCCGCGGCCAGTCCGGCCAGCGCGAGCGCGAGCGCCGGGGATCGGCGCGTCATGCCTTCCCCATCAGCCCCTGCGGGCGGAACCACACCACGATGAGGTAGAGGGAGAGGACGAGCACCATCTTGTAGGCCGGGTCCCAGAGGAAGCCCCCCAGGACCTCGACGATGCCCACCAGGATCCCCGCCCAGAACGCCCCCACCACGCTGCCGAACCCGCCCAGGGCCACGAGCACGAAGGCCACCAGGATGAAGGTGGAGCCCACCTCCGGGAAGACCGGGTAGTAGGTGGCGAGCAGCGCGCCGGCCACGCCCGCGCAGGCGGCCCCGATGCCCCAGGCCAGCGCGAACATCTTCTGGGCGTCGATGCCCATGAGGGCCGCGGCCTCCTTGTCGGCCGCCGTGGCCTCGAGCGCCGCGCCGAGCCGGGTGAAGCGCAGGAAGGCCCAGACCGCGGCGGTGGTGGCCACCGCGCCGAGCGCCGCCACCACCTGGGGGAGCCCGAACTGGAGCCCGGCGAAGGCCACCTTGCCCGCCACGATGGTGTGGTCGACCGAGCGGAAGTCGGGCTTCCAGAGGTACTGGGCCAGCCCCCGGAAGAAGATCATGAGCCCGAAGGTGGCGAAGATCTGGGAGAGCATGGGCGCGTCGGTGATGCGCCGGATGACGAGCCGGTACACCGCCACCCCCACCCCGAAGAGGAGCAGCGTGGTGAGGGGGAGGGTGACGATGGGGTCGAGCCCCCAGAGGGCGAAGCCCCAGAAGGCCGCGTACATCCCGAACATCAGGAACTCGCCGTGGGCGAAGTTCACGATGTCCATGACCCCGAAGATGAGGGTCAGGCCGATGGCGACGAGCGCGTAGACGAGCCCGAACAGGACGCCGGACAGCAGGGTCTGCAGCAGGAGCTCGACCGTCACGGGGCTTCCGGTTCGGAGCTAGCGCTTGTCCCAGCCGGGCATGGGCCAGATCACGTCCTTGGAGGCGAGGTCGAAGGGCCACACCGTCACGTACTTGCCGTCCTGCACCTGGACGATGATGCCGGCGCCCTTGGTGTTCTGGCCGGTGGCGTCGAACTGGATGCCGCCCCAGGGCATGATGAGGTCGGCCCCGGCGATGTTGGTCTGCTGGAGGGCCTTCTGGATGGCCTCGGGCTTGGTGGAGCCGGCCCGGTTGATGGCGTCGGCCAGAGCGAAGACGCCGGTGAAGGCGCGCGCCGAGTTGCCGTTGAAGTTCACGCCGTGGCGCGCCTGCAGCAGGGCGTTGGCCTTGGCGATGACCGGCTTCTTCGCGCCCAGGTCGAGCGCCCAGACCTCGCGGGAGATGACGAAGTTGCCGTCCTTGCCCATGGTCTTCAGGAACTCGGAGTCGTTGAACCCCGCGTCGTTGGCGAGCAGTGCCGTGGGCAGGAAGCCCAGGTCCTTGTAGGTCTTCATGGAGAGGATGGCGTCGCCCAGGTAGGACGACTGCATCACGATGTCGGGACGGGAGGCCTTGAGCTTCTGCACCTCGCTGGTGAGCTGGGTGCCCTTGGGCGGGTAGAGCACCTTCTCGACGACCTCGAAGCCGTTCTCCTTGGCGTACCGCTCCTGGAGCTTGGCGGCGCCGGTGCCGAACTCGGTGTTCTCGGCGAAGATGGCGATGCGCTTCGGCTGCGCGAAGCCCTTCTTCTTCTGGAGGTCGCGGAGGAACTCGAAGGCGTTCTGGACGAAGAGCTCGTCGTGCGGGGTGGTGCGGAAGAACCACTTGAATCCACGCTGGGTGAGGGCGGGCGAGGAGGAGTCGGCGTTCAGGAAGGGCACGCCGTTGCGCTCGGCCACCTGGCTCGCGGTGGTGGTCACGGTGCTGAAGTAGGCGCCCTGCAGGGCCGCCACCTTGTGCTCGGCGATGAGCCGCTCGGCCTCCGTCGCGCCCACCTGCGGGTTGCCCTGGTGGTCGGCGAAGACCAGCTTGATCTTGGCCCCCTTCAGGCCCGGGAGGCCGCCGGCGCCGGCCAGCGGCAGCCCCAGCGACTTGTCGGTACCGTTGATGAGATCGGCCGCCAGCTGGGCGGCGTTCTTCAGCTCGATCCCGGTCGACGCGGCGGCACCGGTGAGCGGGTAGAGGACGCCGATCCGGATCTCCTCCTGCGCCGTGGCGCCGGTGGAGAGGGCAAGTGCGGCCAGCGCTGCGAACGTGCGGAAGGGGCTCGTCATGTGCGGCATCCTCCGTGTCGGGAAGGTCGGGACGATACAGGCGCGCGGTTGACGGAGTCAACGGGCCCGCGATACTTTATCGACGATTTGTAGACATGTTGCGTCATCGAGGAGGTGGCATGGAACCCCGCCGCAAGCAGGGCGCCCCGCGGCGCAAGGCGCCCCCCGGGCGCCCGCTCTTCGTCACCTCCTCCCACCTCTCGGTCTCCTACCCGGAGCTCTCCGAGTTCGAGTTCGGGCTCATCGTGGCCTGGAACGCCTTCGAGCGCTGGGTGGCCCGCTGCATGGCCGCCGCGGCCGGCGGCCGGCACGAGCTCGCCCCCGTCGACGTGCTGGTCCTCCACCACGTGCACCACCGCCGCACCGCCAAGCGCATCGCCGACGTCTGCTTCGTGCTCAACATCGAGGACACCCATGTGGTCTCCTACTCGCTGAAGAAGCTCTCGGCGGCCGGCCTGGTGCGCGGCGAGAAGCGCGGCAAGGAGGTCTTCTTCTCCACCACCGCCGAAGGCGGCGCGCTGTGCATGCGCTACAAGCAGGTGCGGGACGCCTGCCTCGTCCCGGGGTTCACGAAGGGGGACGAGGAGGCCGGGCGCCTGGCCGGCATCGCCCAGGTCCTGCGCGGCATGGCCGGCACCTACGACCAGGCCTCCCGGGCGGCCACCGTCAGCCTGGGCGAGGGCTCCGATCCGGCCGCGACGGACGGGCTGGACTGAGGCCGGGGATGCGCATCCGGGCACAGGGAGAGGGGGGCGTGGTCGTCGAGCTGGGCGACGCCATCGACCCGGCCGTCAACGCCCGGGTCCACCTCCTGGCGCGCGCGATCCGCGAGCGGCTCGGCGGCGACGTGCTCGAGGTGGTGCCGAGCTACCGTTCCCTGCTCGTGATCCACGATCCGCTCACGACCCCGCGCGACCGGGTGGTGGAACGGGTGCGGGCCCTCGCCGACGAGGTGGAGCGCGCTCCCGCTCCGGCGGCGGGCCGGATCGTCCGCATCCCCACGCGCTACGGCGGCGTCCACGGGCCCGACCTCGCCGACGTGGCGCGCCTGGCCGGCCTGGACGAGGACGAGGTCGTCCGGCGCCACGCCGCGCCCCGCTACCTCGTGCACTTCCTGGGGTTCACGCCCGGCTTCCCTTACCTGGGCGGGCTCGATCCGGCGCTGGCCACGCCGCGGCTCGACTCGCCCCGCGCCCGCATCCCGGCCGGGAGCGTCGCCATCGGCGGCGTCCAGACCGGGATCTACCCGGTGGAGAGCCCGGGAGGCTGGCGCATCGTGGGGCGGACGCCGCTGCGCCTCTTCGACTCGCGCCGGCCCGACCCCTTCCTGCTCGCCCCCGGGGACGGGCTCCGCTTCGTCCCCGTCGACGACGCCACCTACGACGCCGTCCTCGCCGACGTCGGGTCGGGGCGCCACGAGCCGGAGGTGGAGGAATGATCACGGTCGTGAAGCCAGGGCTGCTCACCACCGTGCAGGACGCGGGGCGGCCGGGCCACCGGGCCTCGGGGATGCCGGTGGCCGGCGCCATGGATCGGCTCGCCCTCGCCGTCGCCAACCGGCTCGCCGGGAACGATCCGGGCGCCGCGGCGCTCGAGTTCACGCTCATGGGGGGCACGTTCTGCTTCGAGGAAGGGGCGGTGGCGGCCCTGGCCGGCGCCGAGATGCCCGCCGCGCTCGACGGGGTCCCGGTCGACTCGCGGTCCGCCTTCACCGTCCCGGCCGGAGGCACGTTGACGCTGGGTGTGGCCCGCCGCGGCGTGCGCGCCTGCCTGGCCGTACAGGGCGGCATCGACGTGCCCCGGGTGCTGGGCAGCCGCTCCACCTACCTCCGGGCCGCCATCGGCGGGCTCGAGGGGCGCGCGCTGCGTGCCGGGGACCGGCTCCCCATCGGACCTCCGCCCGCGGTGCGATTCGCCGCTCCGCCGCGGCCGTTCCCCGCGATGGCCCTGCCCGGGAGCCCCGTGGAGCTGCGCGTGATCTCCGGCCCGCAGGAGGATCGCTTCGCGCCCGAGGGGCTCGAGACGCTCCTCTCCGCGACGTGGAAGGTGACGACGCAGAACGATCGCATGGGCTACCGGCTCGACGGACCCGCCGTGCGCTTCCGCGACGGCGCCGACATCGTGACCGACGCCGTGGTCCCCGGCGCCGTGCAGGTCTCGGGGGACGGGAAGCCGATGGTCCTCATGGCCGACTGCCAGACCACGGGCGGCTACGCCAAGCCCTTCACGGTGATCGGCCCGGACCTGCGCCGCCTGGCCCAGGCCCGCGCCGGGGACGAGGTCCGGTTCGTGAGGTGCACGCAGGAGGAGGCGGTCGCCGCGCTGGAGGAGGAGAGGGCATGGGCATCGACCTGAACTGCGACATGGGCGAGGGAGCCGGCGAGGACGCCGGCATCGTTCCGCTCGTCTCGTCGATCAACGTCGCCTGCGGGTTCCACGCCGGGGATCCGTCGACCATCCGGGAGACGGTCCGGCTCGCGGCGCGCCACGGCGTGGCGGTGGGCGCGCATCCGTCCTACCCCGACCGGGCCGGGTTCGGCCGCGCGCCCATGGCGCGGACCCCGGCGCAGGTGCGCGACGACGTGCTCTACCAGGTGGCCGCCGTCCGCGCGTTCTGCGGCGCCGAGGGGGTGCCGCTCGTCCACGTGAAGCCCCACGGCGCGCTCTACAACGTCGCGGCCCAGGATCCCGAGCTGGCCCGGGCCATCGGCGAGGCGGTTCGCGAGATCGATCCGTCCCTCGTGGTGGTGTGCCTGGCGGGTTCCCCCATGGCCGGCGTGATCCGGTCGCTCGGGCTCCGCTGCGCCGAGGAGGCCTTCGCCGACCGTGGCTACACGCCGAGGGGCACGCTCGTCCCGCGCGGGCAGCCGGGTGACATGGTCGAGGACCCGGTGGCGGTCGCCGACCGGGTCGCGACGCTGGCGCGCGACCGCCGGGTGACCTCGGTCACCGGCATCCCGGTGGCCGTCGCGGCCGACACCATCTGCCTCCATGGGGACACGCCCGACGCGGCCCGGCTGGCGGCCGCGATCCGGGAGCGGCTGGCGCGGGAGGGCGTCGAGGTCCGGCCGCTTGGCAGGTGAGGAAAGTTAAATAAATCAAGTAGATGGTTAGGTTTTCCTCATACTTGCTGCCGATATCGTTTACGTGTTGTGCCGCGCCCTCTGTCCCTTAAGCTGGGTACAAGCCCCCTCCTGGGGAGTACCCAAAACGGTGCAGAGGCGACCATGAACGTCCAAGAGTGTTTTCAGACTGCGGCCCGGGTCGAGATCCTCCTTCGCGACCTGTACGCCGGGCTCGCCAGGTGTTTCCGGAGCGATGCCCGGCTGCGCGAGAGCTTCCTCGGGCTCGCCGACGAGGAGGAGCAGCACGCGCTTCGCATCCGGCTCCTCGCCCTGCACCGCAAGGGGGTGACCTGGACCGACGAGGCCATCGATCGGATCGGAAAGGACCTCGTCGGCATCGTTGCCGAGCTCTCGGCCATGGCCAAGGAGGTGGGGACGGGCCCGGATGGCCGGTGCGCCGAGCCCGTGCTCCGGCGCGTCATCGACGTGGAGCGTCGGTGCGGCTCGCTCCACGCCGAGGCGCTGGCCCAGAGCACCGACCCGGTGGTCCGGGGCTTCTTCTCGTCGCTCGCCCGGCAGGACGCACACCACGAGCGGCTGCTGGAGCAGGCCATCCAGGGCTAGCTCGACACCGGCGTCGTCCCATGGAAGGGTCGCGGCTCATCTGTGCGCGTGGCCAGCGCCGCGCCTCCTCCAGAAAGGTCGAACGCCATGAAGCGTCTCCTCGTCGCCGCCGTGCTCGCCTCCCTCGCCGGTTCCGCCTCCGCCGACGCTGCCGCCACCTTCAAGGCCAAGTGCGCGATGTGCCATGGGCAGGACGGCTCCGGCGGCGCGATGCACAAGGCCTCCATCAAGGGCACCAAGGAGGCCGACGTGCTGAAGGCCATCAACGACGGCAAGGGCAAGATGAAGCCCGTGAAGATCGACGACGCCGCCGCCGTCGCGAAGTTCGTGGCGGGCCTGAAGTAGGCCGCCGGACATCCGCTCAGTCCCCGCGGCCCGGCCTTCCGTCGCCCAGCGCGGCGAGGGCCAGGTCGACGGCCTGCCGTCCCGCTCGGGCGTCGTCGCCGCGCAGCCCGGCCACGGCCTCGAGCGTTCGTCGGAGACGCCCGACGTCCTCCAGCGCCCCCTGCAGCTCCCGGCGAAGCGCCTCGAGGTCGGCCGCGGTCGGGGCGCCCCCGCCCCGCTCGCCCACGAGCGCCCGTTCCAGCGCCGCCAGCCGCTCGAAGAAGAAGAGGGAGTCGGGTCGGGCGCTGCGCGAACTCACGCGACGCCCCCGAGGACGGACCGGGCGGTCCGGATGGCGGAGAGGTAGAGGGCCTCCTCGGGCAGCAGTTCCTCCGTGGTGGGATTGACCCGGAGTGCGTTCAGGTAGGCGTCGCGCGTGTCCAGGATCTGCGCCAGGGCAGACTGGAGATCCCGCGCGCGGGTGGCGACGACCTCCCGCTCCCGGGCCCGGGGAACGTGGTCGAGCCCGCCCTCCAGCCGGACCAGGCGCAGCCCGAGGTCGAACCGGCCGGGCGTGCCGCCGACGATCCGCTCGTACCAGTCGACCTTGGCCACGGCGGTGACGGTGGAGTGGTCGTCGAGGAGGACGTCGATCTCGAGGAACGGCCGGGACGCGACCGCCTCCCCCAGGAAGTCCGACAGGTCGCCGGCCGGCCGGGTGGTGGCGGGGGACGCTCGCCCCTGCCCGAGCGGAACGAGGGGCAGGTGGACGGTGAGCGCGAGGACGTGCGGGCCGGCTTCCGTGGATGGAGGGTTCACGCGAGCGTTTTCGAAAGCAAGCGCTGCACCAGCGCGCTGCCCCCGGAATCCGGCCATTTCCGCGGAGGTGCCCTGGGTCGGCCCGGCCCCCGGGTGGGGGCACGACCAGATCGGTCAGAGACTCATAGTGAGGATCTCTCAGTTCCAGCGCCGTGGCTCTCCTCCCGTGCCCTCGGTTCCGGGGTGCGCTATGAGACCTCGACCATGGACCTCTCCTCCCTGATCGCATCCGCCCGGGACGCCGGCGCGAGCGACCTCCACCTCGAGGCCGGGCTGCCGCCCAGCGCCCGCATCCGGGGTCGGCTGCAGGCCATGGGCGCCCCCGTCGCCGCGCGGGAGCTGCTCGCCGCGGCCCGCGAGGTGGTGGGCGAGGATCGCTGGCCCGAGTTCCTGGAGCGACGAAGCGCCGACGTGGCGCGCAACCTGGGCGGCGTCCGCTGCCGGGTGAACGCGCTCTGCACGGCCCGGGGCGTGGGGCTCGCCATCCGCTTCCTGCCCACCACCCAGGCGACGCTCGAGCGGTTGAACCTCCGCGCCGACCTCGCTCGGCTCGTCGAGCCCCACCACGGGCTCGTCATCGTGAGCGGCCCCACCGGGTCGGGGAAGTCGAGCACCCTGGCCGCGCTGGTGCAGGAGGTGAACGTGCGCGAGGCGCGACACGTCGTCACGCTCGAGGCGCCCATCGAGTTCACGCTCGTCCCCCGCCAGTCCTTCATCCGGCAGCGCGAGGTGGGGCGCGATACCCCCAGCTTCGAGCAGGGGCTCTACGACGCCATGCGGGAGGACCCCGACGTGCTCGTGGTGGGGGAGCTCCGCGACGCCGAGACCATGCGCCTCACGCTGGCCGCCGCCGAGACCGGCCACCTCGTCCTCACCACCGTCCACTCCTCCTCGACGGCCGAGGCGCTGCAGCGGATCGTGGGGGCCTTCCCGGCCGAGATCCAGGGCGGCATCGCGACCCAGCTCGCCGACTGCCTGGTGGGCGTGATCTGCCAGCGGCTCCGGTGGTTTCCGGAGCGGAACCTCCGCGCCCCCGAGTGCGAGGTGCTCATGGGCAGCCAGCCCGTGAAGGCGATGGTGCGCCAGGGGCAGTTCTTCAAGATTCCCACCGCGCTCGAGACCGGCGCCGCCGACGGCTGCTGGACCTTCGCGCGCTACCGCGAGTGGCTGGAGCGGCGGACCGACTGGTACGTCCCCGGGCCCGAGCCGGTGGCCCGGGAGGCGCGCGAGGGGGAAGGGCGGGAGCTGGTCGAGCGGGCCAGGCCGGCGCGGACGGCGGGGCGGCGCGCGCCGCCGGCGGCGGAGCAGGTGGTCAGCGAGCCCCGCGATGGCGTGCTCGAGATCCCCTCGTCCGAGGAGGACCTCTCCCGCATCCTCGACGAGCTGGAGCGACGCGGGGAGTAGTCAGCGGGCGAGCCGCGCCGCGAACTCCCGTGCCTCGGGGAGGTACGGGGTGTCGGCGTCGGCCTTCACCCAGAGGCGCAGGAGCCGGTCGACGAGCCGCCGGGCCTCCTCGCGATCCCCCAGCCGCTCCCGGGCCGAGGCCTCCAGGAAGAGACTCCGGGGGTAGAAGGCCGGGACCCCGGTGTTGAAGGACATCCCTTCGAGCCGGTACCTCCGGAACCGGTCGGCCGCCTCCCGGTCGCGTCCGAGCTCGGTGAGGATCCTTCCCTGGAGGTAGACGCTCCCGTGCCCGGCGATCGTCGCCAGCGCGCGGAGCGCCTCCTCGCGGTCCCCGCGCTTCCAGAGGAGGAGCGCATCGGAGAGGCGGCGGCAGGCGTCGCGGTCGGGCTCGGGGGTCCCGTCGAGGAGCGGCACGGCCTCGGCGACCAGTCCCACCTCGAGGAGGATGGAGGGCAGGCAGGCGCCCCCCCCGCCGTCCGCCGCCAGCAGCCCGACCTCGCGCCGCACCGCCTCCGGGTCCTTGCCCCACCGGGCGAGCACCCGGGCGCGCCCGGCGCGCTGGGGCGGGGCGCCGAGTTCCGCCAGCGCCTCCCGGTACCGTCCCTGGTACTCGAGCCACTGGACGCTCGTGCCCCCGACCTTGGCGAGGTCGTCGAAGATCTCCTGCACGGCATCCGCCTCCAGGAAGGGGACCGGCCAGACCAGGCCGTCGGGCGGTCCATACTTCCGGATCGGGAAGTCGCCCCGGAGGGTCCACGCGCGGCGGGCCGCGTCGAGCGCGCCCGGCACGTCGCCCATGGAGAGGAGGATGAGGGCGAGGTTGTAGAAGCCGTACATCTGGGTCGACCCCTCGGCCCAGGGCCGGGCGCGCGCGGCCGCCTCGTCGAACCGTCCGAGCGCCGCGAGGAGGTCGGCCACCCGGTCCTCGGGGAGGTCGGCGAGGACGAGCGTCTTCTCGAGGTACGGGCGTGCCGAGGCCACGTCGGCACGATCCTCGAGGTGCACCTTGCCCGCCCACTGGTAGGCGAAGGGGTCCTCGGGCCACCGGGCGATGATCCGGTCGAGGTCGCGGAGGAGCTTCGACCGCGTCCCGCCGCGGGACTCCTCGAGGAGCGCGTCCAGGAGGGCTCGCTCCCTCGGCGAGAGACGGGCCGCGTCCCCGGCCATCGCCGCCAGGTACCTTGGATCGCCCTCCTCGGCGTAGCGCTCGAGGTTGAGCCCCGGGTTGCCGGGGTCGACGGCGAGTGCCTTCAGGAGCGCCGCCCGCTGCTGCCCGATGCGCCCCTCGGCGCGGAAGTCCGCCGCCTCCCAGCGGAGACGGACGATCTCGGGAGGGACGGGCGCGACGGCGGCGGGGGAGAGCGTGGTCCCGTCGACCTCCTGCCGGCCCTCGCCGAGGTCGAGGCGCAGCCGCCGGGAGAGCTCCAGCAGGGCGACGGGCAGGCCTTCCACGGCGGGGACCGTGGCGCTCGCCTCGAAGGTCCGCCCGCCCGAGCGCAGGTCGACCTGCTTCACCGTGAGCACGAAGCCCGACGGGGTGCGGCTCGCCGACACCAGCAGGAGAAGGGCCGCGTCCAGCCGGGCGGCGGCGGTGCGCGCCTCGGCCTCCCCGATCGTCGGGGGAGCGGGCCGACCGACCTCGCGGAGAAGGTTCACCAGGTGTGCACGTCCCGCCACCGCCAGGCGGGGGGAGGGATCGAGCGCGAGCCGGAGGCGATCGGCGAGGTCGTCCTGCGCCGGGTCGCCGGTCCGGTTGTCGGCGTCGGCGACGACGGCGAGGCGCACGGCCCCGGGGGGAGGCGCGGGATCGGGCGCGGCCGCCGCGACCGGGAACGGGATGGCGAGGACGATCGCCGCCAGCAGGACGCCACCTCGGGACCATCGCCTGCGCTCGAAAGGTCTTTCCACGTTGCCCCTCCCTGCCGCCGCGATGCTACCCGAAAGCTCCTGACACGATGCGTTTTCACGGTGCGTCATTGACGCGGATCATGTCTCTCCCCAGATCGGGTCATCGATAAGCAATGCGTCGCCGTCGTACCGTCACACCCGGATTCGTCTTCACTCTGCGGTACATCGGGCTTCGGGCGGGACCGCCGCCCTTTTCAGGGGGGAGCGACGATGGGGAATCGTGCGAGGCGTGCGCGCTGGATCGGGATCCTGGCGGGTTTCCTGGGGGTCACGGCCGCGGTGCCGGCCTCCGCGCAGACCACCGGGACGCTGGTGGGGACGGTCACCGACGGTTCGACCGGCAAGCCGGTGGCCGGGGCGCTCGTCATCGCGACGAGCCCCTCGCTCCAGGGTGAGCAGGTCGCGGTGACCGACGGTGGAGGCCACTACCTCATCACGCTGCTCCCGCCCGGCCGCTACAAGGTTGCGGGCCAGGTCCAGGGCTACCTGCCCACCGAGCGAGGCAACCTCGTCCTGCGGGTCGACTTCACCCTGCGGGCCAACCTGGCCCTCACCCCGGAGGCGGTGACCGTCGAGCCGCAGGTCATCCAGTCCCGGGTCGCACCCGTGGTGAATGTCGGGAACGCCGAGGAGGGAGGGGTCATCTCGAGGGAGTTCCTGGCCACCGTCCCGACCACGCGCGACTACGAGGGGACGGTGCTCATCATCCCCACCGCGCTCCGGGACCTGGGCGGGATCAGCCTGGGCGGCGCGACCTCGCCGGAGAACAACTACATCCTCGACGGCATGCGGGTCGGCGACCCGAGCGGCAACTACCTGGGCTCGAACCTGCTCACCAACTTCATCGACCAGATCGACGTGAAGACGGGCGGCTTCATGCCCGAGTACGGGTACTCCTCCGGCGGCGTCATCAACACGGTGATCAAGTCGGGCTCGAACGAGTTCCACGGCTCGATCTGGGGAAACCTCACCCCGGGCCTCTTCACGCCCAGGAGCGAGGCCATCGGGCGGAACGGCGAGGCCGTCGCCTCCTTCGCCTCCCCGTACAAGGGCTCCTACGACGCCGACTTCGGCCTGGAGGTGGGTGGCCCCATCCTGAAGGACAGGCTCTGGTTCTACGCCGGCATGGCCGCGCAGACGGTCTACAACGTCCGGACCGGATACTACCGGTCCCGCGTTCCCAGCCAGGCGAACCCGAACGTGGCGCAGTTCGATCCGTACGGCCTCTTCGTCATGCAGGAGGTCCCGGGGACGGAGACCGTCTACGGCAGCGGCTTCACCAAGATGTACGCGGTGGCCAAGCTGACCTGGCTCGTGAGCGAGAACCACAACCTGTTCCTGAGCTTCAACACCCAGCCCTCCTGGGACGGCGGAAGGTTCGGGATGAACGGGACGGCCCCCGCCACCTACGACAGGAGCACGTCGAACGTCACCAACGCGGTCCTCGGCTACGGCGGGAAGCTCCTCGACAAGCACCTGCTCGTGGAGGCCAACCTCGGCTGGTACGAGTCGCCGTTCACGCCCGCTGCCTCGGTGGTGAACGGCGTCGACCAGGCCACGACCCCCCGGATCACTTGGGCCACGCTGCAGCCGCTGCAGAACTTCGACTCCGCCATCGCGTCCTCCTGCCCGTACGCGAGCCGGCAGACCGGGATCGGCCTGTCGCCCGGGTGCTACGTCCAGAACTACTTCACCGGTGGTCGAGGCGGGTACGAGGAGAGCACCACGCGGCGCCTCGCCGGCACCGCATCGGTCACGGCCCTCTTCGACCTCCTCGGCCAGCACGTCCTGAAGGGCGGCGTGCAGATCGACTACGCGGAGTACAACGGGACCAGGGGGATCTACGGTGGATCGGAATACTCCGCCTACGGTCGCTTCCTGGGGCCGGGCGTCCCGGGAACCGGCGGGAGCTACGACGTCTTCTCGATGTCGGCTTACGGCGTCGTCGATCCGCGAAGCGTCCTCCCCGGACCGGGTGAGCCCGTCTACGCCAACTGGTGCTCGAACATCGTCGATGGCAACTGCGTCAATGCCGGCGGGAAGGATCCGGGTCTTTCCGCGACCAACACCGTCCTCTCCCACAACTGGTCGAACGGCTTCTACCTGCAGGACGCCTGGACGATCGCCAACGTGCTCACGCTCGGCTTCGGCGTCCGGCTCGACACCCAGGTGATGACCAATGGCTCATCCAACAACGCTCCCGGAACCCCTGAGCTCGACATCCAGAACAGCTGGGCGCCGCGGGTGCAGGCCATCTGGGACTTCACCGGGCAGGGGAGGGGAAAGATCCAGGCCAACTGGGGGCGTTACTACGAGTCGGTTCCCCTCTCGCTGGCATTCGACTCGCTGTCGTCCGTGCAGACCATCGGCGGCGGCTACCAGCTCTCCAGCTGCACGGCGGCCATGATCCCGGGCCCCTCGTCCACGGGGAACCCCGTGAACAGCTGTCCCAACGTGTACGGGCTGCCGGCGGGGGCTGGTCCCGGCCCCAACACCGGGCCGCTCAGACCGAACCCGGTCAGCGGGGCGGGGTTCTCGGGTTCGACCAGCCCGTTCTCTCCCATCGCGCCGGGGCTCGAAGGGCAGTACACGGACCAGTTCGGCGCCGGCGTGCAGTACGAGGTCCTCCAGGACCTCTCGGTGGGGGTGGACTACCTGGGTCGCAGGCAGGGGAAGGTCATCGAGGACATGTCATCGACGGACGGGGCGGCCTACTTCATCGCCAACCCGGGCGCCTCGCAGCCCTGGACCGCCACCGAGGGGATCTACAAGGGGCAGGTCTTCAACCCCAGGAACGCGGTGAGCGTCGACCAGGGGACCGGTAACGTCTACACGGCGGCCTTCCCTCCGCCCGTCCGCTCCTATGACGCCGTGACCGTATCGGTGAACAAGATCTTCTCGAAGCGCTGGCTGGCGACGGCGAGCTACACCTGGTCGTCGCTCCGTGGGAACTACTCCGGGCTCATCCGGACCGACTCCGCCCAGTTCATGCCCAACCTCCTCACCGAGTACGACCTGGTCTCGATGCTGGGGAACCGCATGGGCCCGCTGGGCAGCAACCGGACGAACCAGATCAAGGCGGCCGGGTCCTACCTGCTCTCCCTGGGGGACGAGGTCTCCCTGATCCCCGGGTTCCAGCTGTCGGCCCTCTCCGGTGTCCCTGCCAACACCTGGGGGCGCCACTGGGCCTACGGCAACAACGATGGCTTCCTCCTGGCCCGCGGGATGGCTGGCGACCTCCCCTGGGTGGTGTCGCTCGACCTGAGCGCGAAGATCTCCTGGGCCATCGCCGGCCCCTACACGCTCAACTTCACGGTGAGTGTCTTCAACCTCCTCAACGCCCAGGCCATGACCGGGGCCGACCAGCGCTACACCTTCGACTACGTCGTCCCGATGCAGGGGGCCCGCTGCGGGGCCAAGAATTCCATCACGCAGAAGGACCCCCTGGCGGCGATCGTGGCGGACTGTCCGGACCTGCCCTATGCGCGGACCATCGACGGGCTCCGGGTCACGCCCAACCTGAACTACGGGAGGGCGACCGGCTACCAGACCCCGATCTCGGCGCGCTTCGGGGTGGCGCTGTCGTTCTAGGCGCGGCGCAGGCGCGCTATCATCGGGTCCGTGCCCACGGTCCCTTCCATCCCCCCGGATCGGCTCCCAGCCTTCCTCCGCGGCATGCCCAAGGCCGAGCTCCACGTCCACGCGGAGGGCACGCTCGAGCCCGCCATGGCCTTCGCCCTCGCCGAGCGCAACGGGATCGCGCTCGACCCCGGCGTGGCCGATGCGCTTCGCAGCGGGCGCCCGTTCTCCGACCTCCAGTCCTTCCTCGACCGGTACTACGCCTGCTCGGCGGTCCTGCGGACCGAGCAGGACTTCCGCGATCTCGGCCGGGCCTACCTGGCCCGCGCCGCCGCCGACAACGTGGTCCGGGCCGAGATCTTCTTCGACCCGCAGTCGCACACGGCGCGCGGCGTCGCGTTCGAGACGGTGGTGCGCGGCCTCTCCGGCGCCTGCGCCGAGGCGCGTGCCTGCGGCGTGGACGCCACGCTCATCCTCTGCTTCCTCCGCCACCTCGACGAGGCCGCCGCCTTCGAGACGCTGGAGCAGGCGCTGCCCTTCCGCGACCACTTCGTCGCGGTGGGGCTCGACTCGAGCGAGCGGGGAAACCCGCCCGAGAAGTTCGCACGGGTCTTCGCGCGCTGCCGGGCGCTGGGCTTCCACGCCGTGGCCCACGCCGGCGAGGAGGGCCCGCCCTCGTACATCCGGGGGGCGCTCGACGCGCTCGGCGCCGAGCGGATCGAGCACGGGGTGGCCTGCCTGGAGGATCCTGCGCTCCTGGCCCGGTTGCGGGAGGAGCGGATCCCGATCACCGTCTGCCCGCTCTCCAACGTCCGGCTGCGCGTGGTCGACGTGCTGGAGCGCCACCCGGTCGGGCGGATGCTCGAGGCCGGGTTGAAGGTGTCGCTCGGCTCGGACGACCCGGCCTACTTCGGCGGATACGTCGACCGGAACTACGTCGACACCTTCGGCGCCCTGGCGCTCGACGGCGCCGCCGCCTACCGGATGGCGCGCAACGGCCTCGAGTCGGCCTTCGTCGGGCCCGAGGAGAGGCGAAGGCTCGTGGAGCGGCTCGACGCCTTCACCGACAGCTTCCGGTAGGCCCGCTCACTTCACCACGATCGGCAGGAAGGTGAACATCGGGGCGGCGACGAACTTCGACGCCGCGTTGCCCGCGTAGACCTTTCCGCCGGCGACCGTGAGCTTCTTCACCGGGGCGCCCTCCTTCAGGTCGAGGTCCTCCATCGGTACCCAGAAGACGCTCGGGCTCGTGGCCGAGTCGAAGGCGTAGACGAGCCGCTTCTGGTCGGCCACGGTGCGCCAGATGGTCGAGGAGATGTTGGGCTCCCCGGGCGTGGTGATGCCGAGCGGGACGCCCACGCTCCGGACCACGCCGAGCACGCTGGCGAGCGCCTGGAACTCGAACCTCTGATCGGGGACGGCGGCGATGTAATTCTTGTCGGCGCTCCGCGGGATCGCGCCCAGGAGGAACGAGGCTCGGGCGAAGCGGTCTGCCGCGCGGTTCGTGCCCGGCAGGAAGACCAGGCCGCCGATGTCCTTCCAGTAGGCTTCGAGCGCCAGCTGCTGGTCGTAGGTGGGCGAGTTGGTCATGACCACGAACTGCTTCCCGTGGTGGATGACGAGCTTGCCGCCGATGTACTCGAGGATGGCCGAGTCGCCGCCGGCGTCGGAGATGGAGAGGTGGAGCTGCGCCTTCCGGCCGTTCGGCAGGGTGGCGGTGACGACCTGGAAGGGCTCCTTCGCCAGCGCCGTCACGGCCTCGTCGACGGTCGCGAAGCTGTCGAGGACGTACTGGGCCCAGAGGCTGATGGAGAGCGCCGGCTTCCCTCCCGGCGTCCCGTAGTCCGACTCGGCCAGGTAGAGCAGGTTCGCGACGAGCCCCTTCTCGTTCATCCCGTCGGCGGTCCCGACGTCGTAGCCGGTGGCGACGACGCTGCCGTACCGGGAGGTCCATCGCGGCGCGTTCGCGCCGGTGGCCCCGTCCCGCTTCATCCCGCGGGGAAGCGCCCAGAGGTTCGAGCGCATGTCCTCGGCCCAGTCCATGCTCCGGCCCATGATCACCGTGCCGTCGGGCGCGGTGTAGAGGACGCGGGTGCAGGCGTCGGCGGGGGGGGCGGGGAGGAGCAGGGCGAGGGAGGCGACGGTTGCTGCGAGGAGGCGGGGAAAGGTGGGGAAGGGCATCCCACATTCATAACCGATGCGGCGGACCCGTCGACTCCCACACCTGACCACAGACCCATCACGACCACGGCCAGAAAGGAGAGGCCTCCCGGGGGAGGTGATATCGCTCGATTCGTCGGCGTCTGGTGGGGCGGCGCCGCGCGGCGGGAGGTTGGACCATGGGCGGCGCGCACATCCTGGTTGTCGACGACGACGGGTTGTTCCGGGCATCGGTGGCGGACGCGATGGAAGGGGCAGGCTACCGGCTCTCCTTCGCGGAGGACGTGCCGAGCGCACTCGCCGTGCTCCGCTCCGAGCCGGTGGATGTCGTGGTCGCCGACCACGTCATGCCGGGGCTCTCCGGGCTCGCGCTCCTCACCTCGATGCGGGAGTACATGCCGGAGCCGCGGCGGATCCTGATGTCGGCGCGGGCCGACGTGGCGCTCGCGCTCTCCGCCATCAACCAGGCGAGCGTCTTCCGCTTCATCGAGAAGCCGTTCGACCCGGTCGCCGTCCGCCTGGCCATCTGCTGCGCGGTGGACGATCTCGAGCGGGACCGGGGCCACAGGCGGATCGTGGACTGGGTCCGCGCGAGCCCCGGCATCGCCCCGGCCGAGCTGTTCGTCTAGCCGCCGTCGCCCCGGCAGGACGGCCCGTCGGGAAACCCCGACAACCGGCGGCCGCAACCCCCTGGAATCAGGTACCCCCGGAACTGGCAAGCCGGGTGCAGTAGCTCCTCTCGTCCATCAACCCAAACGACGAACCGAGGAGAACACCATGAACCGCAAGATCCCCAGCATCATCGGCGCCGCAGTCGGCCTCGCC
>CAIVAR010000009.1 GCA_903904005.1 uncultured Anaeromyxobacter sp. | reverse complement strand
TTGGAGCGGCCGGCACTGGACCAGGTTGAGCCGGAGCTCGCCGTCGGCGAGGAAGTTCCCGGTGAACTCCACGTCCACCGGGTAGCGGTAGGCGTCCCGGAGCGTCCCGAGCAGCGCCCGCATCCGCTCCACGAGCGGCGTCCCCCAGAGCAGCTCGTCGAAGGTGAGGACGAAGCCGCCGTCGGGGCGCCGGGTGGCGAAGAGGCGCAGCGGCAGTCCGGGGGCGGCCGCGGCAGCCTCGGCGAAGGGCACCGACCGGATGCTCCGCGCACCGAGGTCGAGCACGTCGACGCGGTGCTGGGCGTACTCGGTCTTCTCGTCGAGCGTCGACTCGGGGCGGAGCGACGGGGCGTTGAGCGCCACGAGCCGGGTGTAGTCGTCGTCGGACCGGTCGACGGCGCGCGTGCCCAGGCCGAAGACGAGCCGCATGACCCCGGCCTGCGGGTCGATCCTGGCGTTCCAGACGTACGGGTTGTAGGAGAGCGCCACCCCGGCGACCTGCGGGAAGTAGAGGTCGCCGTGCACCGCGCCGGAGACCCGCTGCACGAGCACCGCCATCTGCTCGTCCCGGTCGAGCAGCCCGCGCCGCTCCCGGTACCGCAGGGCCTCCTCGCTCATGCTGCTCGCATAGACCTGGCGCAGCGCGGCGAGGAAGTCGCAGAGCCGCTCCTCGGGCGACCCCTGGTTGGGGCAGAAGACGCTCTCGTACTTGCCGGTGAAGGCGTTCCCGAAGCCGTCCTCGAGGAGGCTCGACGACCGCACGATGATGGGGGACTGCCCGTAGTACTCGAGGAGCGCGACGAAGCGGCGCAGCACGAAGTCGGGGAACCGCCCCTCGAGGACGCGCCGGCGGGCCACCTCGGCTCCCTCGAGGAAGGACGCGCGGCGACGCTGCTCGCGGCGGGCCGGCCAGCAGCCGTTCCGGACCAGGTAGGTGTAGAAGACGTCGGAACCGATGAACCAGGAGTCATGGGGCTCGAGCATCCGGCCCCAGGCCGGGTCGCCGTTCGCGAGGATGGCCCGGGCCACCAGCATGCCGGCCGCCTTCCCCCCCACGAGCCCCGTGCCCACCATGCGCCGCCGGATGGCGAGCAGGTCGTCGAGCGTCAGGTGCTGGCCGGCCATCTCCGCGAAGCGATCGTCGCGGGTGACCATCATCCGCAGCAGCGACTCGAAGGCGGTCCGCTCCTCCTCGGGGCGCCGCCGCCCCTCGCGCACGCCGTCGCGGATCTCCCGTGCCGCGTCCACCCGGCGATCCCAGACGTCGGCCCGCTCCACCGCGTCGAGCCGGCGGTCGGCCACGTCGACGAGCGCCTCGGAGAGCTCGGCGCTCTCGGTCAGGGGGCGCAAGGCCTCCCCCTCGCGGACGTGGGGAAGGTACAGGGTCGGGGAATGGCGTCCGTCCACCTTGAGCGGGTGGAAGTAGACCGTGCGCCGGCGGCGGAAGACGTCCACCAGGATCTGGGTCGTGCTCCGCACCGCGTCGACCGCCTCGGCGGAGTGGTGGCCGGCGAGGAGCGCGAAGTAGGTCACCGTGTCGAGCTCGTAGAGGTACGGGCAGGTGACCATGAAGAAGTTGCCCAGCATGAGGTCGCTGTACCAGTCGGCCGCCAGGTCGGAGAGGCAGTCGAAGACGTGGAAGGCCCCCGGCCCCGCCTCCTCGATCACCCGGTGGATGGCGTCGGTGAAGCTCTCGAAGCCGAGCGCCGGGGAGATCTCGTGGATCTCGGCCCCGGAGGAGGCGTCGAGCAGCGGCTCGTGGCGGGCGAAGCGGAAGTAGACGACCCGACGTCCGTCGGCGCGGGCCTGGGCCACGAAGGGGGCGACCAGCGGCGCGTAGTCTTCCAGGCTCTCGACCTGCCAGACGACGTTGTCGCCCGGCCGGAGCCCCAGGAGGACGTCGTCGAGGGGCGGGAGGCCGGTCCCGGGCGGATTGACCGGGATCATCGCTGGGTCGTGGTCGGGCACGGCGTCACCTTCGCTCATTGCGGCCTTGCCTGTAAATCAGGCAGAGTGACCGCCTTTCGGGCACAGGGATCGCGCCCACAACCGAAACGAGGCAGCACATGGCGAAGATGGATGAGAAGCTGCAGGTGGTTTACCAGGACGTCCTGAAGCGCAACCCCGGCGAGGTCGAGTTCCACCAGGCGGTTCGAGAGGTCCTCGAATCGATCGGTCCCGTGCTGTCCAAGTACCCCGAGTTCCGCGAGGGGAAGATCATCGAGCGGATCGCCGAGCCGGAGCGGCAGATCATCTTCCGCGTCCCGTGGCAGGACGATCGCGGCGAGGTGCAGATCAACCGCGGCTTCCGCGTCCAGTACAACAGCGCACTCGGCCCCTACAAGGGCGGGCTCCGCTTCCACCCGTCGGTCTACCTCGGGATCATCAAGTTCCTGGGCTTCGAGCAGATCTTCAAGAACGCGCTGACGGGGCTCCCCATCGGCGGCGGCAAGGGCGGCAGCGACTTCGACCCCAAGGGCAAGTCGGACAACGAGGTGATGCGCTTCTGCCAGAGCTTCATGACCGAGCTCTGGCGCCACATCGGCGACGTCACCGACGTCCCGGCCGGCGACATCGGCGTGGGCGGCCGCGAGATCGGCTACATGTTCGGCCAGTTCAAGCGGCTCACCGCCCGCTACGAGGCTGGCGTGCTCACCGGCAAGGGGCTCGACTACGGCGGCTCGCTGGTGCGCACCGAGGCCACCGGCTACGGCGCCACCTTCTTCGTCCAGGAGATGCTGAAGGCCCGCGGCGCCGAGACGTTCGAGGGCAAGACCTGCACCGTCTCCGGCTCGGGCAACGTGGCCATCTACACCATCGAGAAGATCGTCCAGCTCGGAGGCAAGGTGGTGGCCTGCTCCGACTCGAACGGCGTCATCGTCGACGAGAAGGGCATCGACCTCGACCTCGTGAAGCAGCTGAAGGAGCGGGAGCGTCGCCGCATCAAGGACTACGTCGAGTACCGCAAGCACGCGAAGTACCTGCACGGCGGGAACATCTGGGAGGTCCCCTGCCAGGTGGCCATGCCCTCCGCGACCCAGAACGAGATCAACGGCAAGGACGCCGCCACGCTGGTGAAGAACGGATGCATCGCGGTGGGCGAGGGGGCCAACATGCCCACCACCCCCGAGGGCATCAAGGTCTTCCTCGACGCCAAGATCGCCTACGGCCCGGGCAAGGCGGCCAACGCCGGCGGCGTGGCCACGAGCGCGCTGGAGATGCAGCAGAACGCCACCCGCGACTCGTGGACCTTCGAGTACACCGAGAAGCGGCTCGCCAACATCATGAAGACCATCCACCAGAACTGCTGGGAGACCGCCGAGGAGTTCGGCGCCAAGGGCAACTACGTGGTGGGGGCCAACATCGCCGGATTCATCAAGGTGGCGAAGGCCATGGTCTCCCACGGCCTCGTGTAGACCTCATCGTCCGGACGGGGGCGGCGCGTAGTCGCGCGCCGCCTCCTCGCCGGAGAGCACCCGCAGCACCCCTCCCGCCAGCGCCCCGAGCTCGTCCTCGCCGGGCAGCACCACCACCGGCGCGATCCAGGCGACCCGGCGTCGGATGGGCTCGACCACCCCCTCCTGCCAGGCCATGCCGCCGGTGAGCAGCACGGCGTCGACCTGCCCTTCGAGCGCCACCGCCATGGCCCCGATCGACTTGGCCACCTGGTAGGCCATGGCCTCCAGCACCAGCACCGCGGCGGCGTCCCCGGCGGCGGCGCGCGCCACCGCCTCCCGCGCGTCGCGCGTTCCGAGGAGCGAGTAGAGGCCGCCGTCGCCGAAGAGTCGTCGGCGCACCGCGCCGCGCTCGGCGCCGGGGGCGAAGCACAGATCCACCACCGCGGTCACCGGCACGCCGCCGGCCCGGTCGCCGGCGAAGGGCCCCTCGTCCTGCGGGTTCACCACGTCGACCATCCGCTCCTCCCGCAGGGCGGCGAGCGAGACGCCGGTGCCGAGGTGGGCGACCACGAGCCGGAGCGTCTCGAGGGGCCGCCCCTCGGTGCGGGCGTGGCGCCGGGCCACCGCGCGGATGTTCAAGGCGTGGGCGAAGCTGCGCCGCTCCACCCCGGCGAGCCCGGTGGGTCGCGCCTCGGGCAGCAGCTCGTCGACGCTGACCGGATCGACCGTGAAGGCCGGGCAGCCCTGCTCCCCGGCCAGCGCCAGCGCGATGGGCACGCCCAGGTTGGAGGCGTGCTCTCCGCGCGGGGCGCGCAGCAGCTCCTCGGCCATCTCCGGCGTGGCCCGGAGCGTCCCGGCCGGCACCGGGCCGAGCAGGCCGCCGCGACCGACCGTGGCGTCGAGCCGCTCGCCGGGGGCGACCCGCGCGAGGAACGCCCGCGCCGCCTCGAGCCGCATGGGGAGCTGATCGACCATGCGCGGGGAGGCCAGCACCTCGGGCGGGTGGCGGAGTGCCTCCTCGGCCACGAGCGCCTCGCCCCGGAACAGGCCGAGCTTGGTCGAGCCCGCCCCCGGGTTCACCACGAGCACGAGCGGCGCCGCAGGGTTCACGCGTCCTCCTGCGCCGACAGGATCCCGAGCGCGATGGAGAGCAGCTTGTCGTCGGCCCGCTCCACGCGGGAGGGGATGAGCACCGGCACCCGCGCCCCCTCGATGACGTGGGCCACGGGCTTCCCGGCCAGCCAGGAGAAGGCCTTGCCGAGGATGTTGCCGGCCTCGATGGTGGGCACGAGCAGCACGTCGGCCCGTCCCGCCAGCGGGTGCTCGATCCCCTTGGCCTTGGCAGCCCAGGGCAAGAGCGCGTTGTCGAGCGCCAGCGGCCCGACCACGTCGCAGCCCTCGATCTCGCCCCGCGCGGCCATCTCGGCGAGCGCCCGGGCGTCCTGGGTGTGGGGCATGGCGGAGGACGGCGTCTCCACCGCGCAGAGCACCGCCACCACCGGCCGGGCGAAGCCCAGGCGGTGGAAGACCCGCACCGCGTTCTCGAGGATGGCCTGCTTCTCGGCCAGCCGGGGGGCCACGTTCACGCCGCCGTCGGTGATCCCGACGATCCGGCGCGACGGCGAGGAGGGGTGCTCGCTCACCATCACGTCGGAGAGGATGCGGCCGGTGCGCAGGCCGTGGTCGCGGTCGAGCACGGCGCGGAGCAGGTCGCCGGTGGGGAGCCGCCCCTTGAGCAGCAGCGAGGCCTCGCCGGCCCGGACCCGTTCCACGGCCAGGGTGGCGGCCCGGCGGTCATCGGGCTCGTGGACGATCTCGTGGTGGGACGGGTCCTCCTCCAGCTTCCAGAGCCGGTCGACGAGCCCCTCCCGGTCGCCGATGAGCAACCCACGGGCGATCCCGCGCCGCCGCGCCTCCACCACCGCGGCGAGCGCGGTCTCGCTCTCGGCGGCGGGCACGGCGACCACGCGGGGGCCCAGCGCGCGGGCGCGGGCGACGAGCTCGTCGAGGGTCCGGATCGGATCCATCTCAGTTGCTCGCGATCTTCCCGCGCAGCAGGTGGATGGAGTTCAGGAGCT
>CAIVAR010000008.1 GCA_903904005.1 uncultured Anaeromyxobacter sp. | reverse complement strand
GCCAACGGCATGCTGGCCGGCCTGGTCGCCATCACCGCGCCCTGCGCCTTCGTCTCCTCCTGGGCGGCCATGCTCATCGGCGCCATCGCCGGCGTCCTGGTCATCCTCGCCGCGACCTTCATCGACGCCAAGCTCAAGATCGACGACCCCGTCGGCGCCATCGCCGTCCACGGCGTGAACGGGGCCTTCGGCGTGCTCGCCACCGGCATCTTCGCCAACGGCGTCTACGGCCAGGGGCTGAACGGCATCCCCTACGGCGTCACCGGTCTTCTCTACGGCGACAAGGGGCAGTTCGTGGCCTCCCTCATCGGCATCGCCGCCAACATCCTCTGGGTCGCTCCGGTCGCCGCGCTCGCCTTCTTCGTCATCGGCAAGACCGTGGGCAACCGCGTCGAGGCCGAGGACGAGGTGAACGGGCTCGACATCTCCGAGATGGGCGTCCACGGCTACTCGGCCGATCCGGGCCCCGGAACGGGCGTCACGGCGCACGCGTACGGCGCCACGGCGACTTCCGCGACGGTCGCCACCGTAGTGGGGCGGTAGCAACCGTCGGGAACAGGGGGGGCGCCGGCGGATCCGAGCCCGCCGGCGCCTCTCGCTTTTCCTGGTTAGATGGATCGAGGACGCCATGGTCGAACACCTGCTCATCGCCCTCGTGGTCCTGCTCGTCGCCGCCAAGCTGGGCGGCGCGCTCGCCGAGCGGCTGGGGCAGCCGGCGGTGCTCGGCGAGCTCCTCGCCGGGGTGGGGGTGGGAGCGCTCCCGCTCCTGGGGCTCGGGCAGCTCCAGTTCCTCGGCACCGATCCGGTGGTCGACGCGCTCGCCGACCTGGGCGTCATCCTGCTGCTCTTCGAGGTGGGTCTCTCCACCCGCCTCGCGGATCTGATGAAGGTCGGCGTCTCCGCGTTCCTCGTGGCCACGGTGGGCGTGGTCGTGCCCATGGTCCTCGGGTACTTCGTGGGTGTCTGGCTGCTCCCCGGCTCGAGCTCCTACGTCCACGTCTTCCTCGGTGCCACCCTGTCGGCCACCAGCGTGGGCATCACGGCCCGGGTGCTCCAGGACATGGGGAAGGTGAAGACCTCCGAGGGGCAGATCATCCTCGGGGCCGCCGTCATCGACGACGTCATGGGACTCCTCGTGCTCGCCGTGATGGTCGGCCTGCTCGGGGGCAGCGGCCAGTCGACCGGCGTCACCGCGGCCATCGTCACCGCCAAGGCGGTGGGCTTCATCGTGGGGGCGCTCGTGCTCGGGCGCTGGCTCGCGCCGCGCCTCTTCCGGCTCACCGCCCGCCTGCGCGGTCGCGGCGTGGTCTTCACGGCCGCGCTCGTCACCGCCTTCTCCCTGGCGCTCGCCGCCCACCTGGCCGGGCTCGCCCCGATCGTGGGCGCCTTCGCGGCCGGCCTGGTGCTCGAGGGCGTCCCCTTCGACGAGCTGCTGCCGGAGGGGGAGAAGCTCGAAAACCTGTTGCTGCCCCTCTCCAGCGTCCTCGTCCCCATCTTCTTCGTCCGCATGGGTCTGCGCGTGAACCT
>CAIVAR010000007.1 GCA_903904005.1 uncultured Anaeromyxobacter sp. | reverse complement strand
GAGCGAGGCCGGCAGGTCGGCGCCGCGGGCCTTCCGGACGAGCCGTACGTGGTTCAGGTAGGCCGAGCCGTCGATCCACTCGTAGGCACGCGGCAGGGGCGCCATGAGCTGCCCCACGTTCACCGGATCGGTCGCGACGCGCCCGTTCTCGAGGTCGGCGTCGAACTCGCGAAGCTTCGGCTCCACCTCGTCCCAGCGGTCGAGCGCGGACTGGAGGCTCCCGGCGATGTGGGAGGCGTCGGCGAGCCGGGTGCCGTCGGATCGGACGATGCAGAGCTTTCCGTCGCGGGTGCCGTCGCGGAGGGTGGCGAATCGCATGGACGGAAGGATGCCACGGGACGACGGGACCTGCCCGCACGATGCCTGTCCGGGCCTTCCAGTGCCTCTCAGGGTTCTTGCGGACCCGCACAGGTAGCGTAGGTTACGCGTCATGGGTGAAGGTGACGGGATGGCCCCGAAAGGGGATGCGCTGCGACGGGCCCTGCAGTGGCTCGCCGAGCGGCGGATGTCCGACCCGAAGGCGTCGCGCGCGAAGCTCATCTCCGAGGCGGGTCAGCGGTTCGACCTCTCCCCGGCCGAGGAGGAGTTCCTCTTCGGCAACTGGAAGGACACCTGATGGCCCTCGAATGGAAGCGGATCCTCTGTCCGGTCGACTTCTCCGATGCGTCGAAGAGCGCGCTCAAGGTGGCCTCGGAGCTCGCCAGGCGGTTCGACGGGGAGCTCACCGTCTTCCACGCCTACCCGCTCCCCGGCTACACCCTGCCGGAGGGGACGGTGCTCCCGGCCACCGGCATGCTGCAGGAGCTGGCCGAGCAGACCGACGCGCTGCTGGAGCGCTGGAAGGCCGACGCCCTGAAGGACGGCGCGCCGCGGGTCAGCACCGGCAAGTCGGTCGGTGAGCCGGCCGCCGAGATCGTGGCCGCCGCCGAGGACGGGAAGTACGACGCCATCGTCGTGGGCACACACGGACGCACAGGCCTCGCCCACGTCCTGCTCGGATCCGTGGCGGAACGGGTGGTTCGCCGCGCCCCGATGCCGGTCGTGACGGTCAGGCCGCAGAAGTAGTCCCCGCTCCATGTGACAGGTCGTGAGGGGTCGCGCGCTCGATCGACTCGACGTTCGCCCCTGGGATGCCTTCACTATGAGTTGTGAAGGTCACACCCGCCATCCTCGCAGTGATCCTGGTCCTCGCCGGATGCGGCGGATCGGCGGAGTCCGAGCCAGCGCCCCCCGCGTGCGAAGGAGTCGTGGTCCGCGGCGCCTGCTGGACGGCCAGCGGCGGGATCTCGCTCACGGCCGATCGCGTGGCCCGCGTCCTCGCCCGGGCCGAGGAGTACTGGGACCATCCGCGGGGCTCCCTGGTCGGCTGGCGGCTCGAGTTCGGTCCCGAGCAGGTGGTCGTCGACGGGACCAACTACGACGGGTACTGCTGGGCCGACGAGCGCGAGATCCACGTCGCCCCGTTCGTGTCCGACTGCTTCGAACGCTCCGCCATCTTCCACGAGCTGGGCCACGCCTGGGGCTTCCACGAGAACGATCCGCGGATGACCAACGAGTGGCCGCTCATCCAGGCCGCCATGGCCGAGTCCGGGTGGGCCGGCTGCCGGCTCGGCGACGACGGCGACGACGACTGACCGGTCGGTCGAGCGGCCGTCGGTCGAGCGGCCATCAGTCGAGCGGCTGCATGTCAGTCGAGCGGCTGCACGTCCGGCACCGGTTCCCGCCGCCGGGCCTTCCCGATGGCGTCGATGGTGTAGAGCGCGAGCCCCGACCAGATGAAGGCGAAGGTCACGGCATGGGTCCGGTCGAACGGCTCCTTGTACGCCAGCACCGCGAGCGAGAACTGGAGCGTCGGCGCCACGTACTGGAGGATCCCCACCGTGGAGAGGCGCAGCCGGTGGACACCCATCGTGAACCACACGAGGGGGAGCGCGGTGATGAGCCCGGCCGAGAGGAAGAGCGCCGACATCCCCGGCGACGTGCCGAAGTGGGCCTCGCCGCGCCACCAGAGCCAGGCGAGCCATCCCGCCGCGAGCGGCGCGAGGAGCGACGTCTCGACGAGCAACCCCGCCACCGCGTCGATGTGCGCCTTCTTGCGGAGCAGCGTGTAGAGGGCGAAGGAGAAGGCCAGCGCGAGCGAGATCCAGGGTACCCGCCCGTGCGCCACCACCATCCAGCCGACCCCGATGGCGGCCAGCAGGACGGCGACCTGCTGCCGCCGGTCGAGCCCCTCCTTCAGGAAGGCAACCCCGAGCAGGATGGTGACGAGCGGGTTCATGAAGTAGCCCATGCTCGCCTCGAGCAGGTGCCCGGCGTTCACCGACCAGATGTAGAGGAGCCAGTTGATGGAGATGAGGACCGTGGTCGCCACGAAGGTGAGCGCCCGGCGCCCGTCCCGGAGCGACCGGGCCACCTCGGCCCCCCGCCCCATGGCGACGGTCATCACCCCCAGCAGGGCCACCGAGGCCACCACCCGCCAGGAGAGGATCTCGAGGGGGCCGGCGGGGCGGAGCGCCTTGAAGTAGATGGGGGAGAGCCCCCAGGCCAGGTAGGCCGCCAGCGCGTAGCCGAGGCCGGCCGTGTGGGGGGAAGGGGAAATGGGGCCTCCGGGAGGGCGGAGTCCTACCCCTTCCAGAAACCCTTCACAAGCCACCCCGATCGGGAGAGGATGTCGGTCCTATGAGCGATCTATCGACGCGGTACATGGGGCTCGAACTGCCGAGTCCGTTGGTCGTTGCCAGTTCCTCCATCTCCAACAAGCCGGAGAACTTCGCCGCCGCCGAGGCGAGCGGCGCCGGCGCCATCGTGCTCCGCTCCCTTTTCGAGGAGCAGATCGAGGCCGCCGAGACCGCGCTCGAGGAGGCGGTGAGCTTCCAGGCCGACGCGAACCCGGAGGCCCGCAGCTACCTGCCGCCCCAGCGCATCGGGCCGCGCGAGTACCTGCGCCTCCTCGACAAGGCGAAGAAGTCGGTGAAGATTCCGGTCATCGCGAGCCTGAACGCCGCCGCCGCCGGCAGCTGGAGCGAGTACGCGAAGCAGCTCGAGGCCTCCGGCGCCGATGCCATCGAGGTGAACATCTACCAGGTGGGGGCCGACGCGGCCGTCACGGGCGAGCAGATCGAGGCCGAGTGCATCCAGATCGTCCGCTCGGTTCGGAAGGCCGTGAAGGTGCCCATCGCCCTCAAGGTCTCCCCGTTCTTCACCTCCTTCGCCAACGTGGCGAAGAAGTTCGACGCCGAGGGCGTGAACGCGCTCGTGCTGTTCAACCGGTTCCTGCAGCCCGACATCGACCTCGACCGCATGGCGTTGAACAGCTCCATGCAGCTCTCCCACCCCTGGGAGATGCTGCTCCCGCTGCGCTGGACGGCCATCCTCTACGGGCGGGTGAACGCCGACCTCGCCGCCTCCACCGGCGTGCATGACACGACCGGCGTGGTGAAGATGCTCCTCGCCGGGTCCACCGTGGTGCAGCTCGCCGCGTCGCTCCTGCGAAACGGCGTCACCCACCTCGCGGCGCTCAAGACCGGCCTCGACGAGTGGATGGAGCGCGGGCACTACTCGGCCGTCGCCGACTTCCGCGGATCCCTGTCGCAGAAGGAGGCGCGCGACCCCCGCGCCTTCGAGCGCGCACAGTACGTGAACCTGATCCTGTCGCAGAACATGTAGGGCGAAGGGCGGCGGCGCCGCCGCCCGCGTCAGTCGACCGAGACGAGCCGGACGAGCTTGAAGAGCCGCCGGTCGAGCGGCACGCGTGCGTCGACGAGGCCGAGCACCTCGTCGAACTGCACCGTGATCATCGGCAGCGGCGGCGTGATCGAGATCTCGAGGGAGAACTCCCAGACCGAGGCGACCTGGGTCCGGCCGGCGAGCGCCGACGAGGTGGGGGCGGGCAGGCGCGCCGCGGCCTCGCGCAGGTCCCGGAGCGCCTGGGCGTCGACCGAGGAGTCGTCGGAGGGGCGCAGGATCTCCACCGAGACGAGCCGGCCGTCGGCCCGCTGGACGACCCGGACGAGCGCCGCGTGCCGGGTCCGGGACTGGTCGGCGATGGCCCGCATCCCGGCCATCTGGTCGGAGATCCGGGTGGTGATCCCCTCCGGGACGGCGGTGAGGCCGGTCAGGGAGAGCGGGGCGCCGCCGGGGCCGAAGGGGGAGCCGGAGCGGCCGTAGCTGGCCGCCTGGGTGGCGTAGGTGGCGGCCCAGTCGACGACGGCGACGCCGAGGTGCTTCAGGTAGCCGGAGAAGCCCCGGTCGGTGACCACCTTCTCCGGCTCCCAGGCGGCGAGCATCGACCGGCCGAAGTCGAGGAAGAAGGGGTCGGCGAGGCCGCTCCGGACCTTCTCGCGCCCCTGGTCCTCCCGGAGCAGGCGCTGGAGGCGCCCCTCGGGCGTGGGTGGGGTGGGCGCGTAGAAGGCCACGACCTCGGCCGGGGGGCGGACGGCGAGGTCGGGACGCGGACCGGTCTGGGGGACGGCGGCCGAGGCCCAGGCGAGGTCGGGGTGCGCGTCCGGGGGGGCGCCGGGCGCGAAAACCTCCACGTCCGGCACCGATGGAATTGCGACCTGGCGGGCCTCCGGCGCGCTTCCGGGCGTCCCACGGGGGGTCGCCGATGGCTCCACGTCCGGCACCGAGGGCGCGGCCGGCGCCGCAGGCAGGGGCGGCAGGTGGACGAGGGTGAACTCGATGGGGGCCGGCCGGCGGGGCAGGGGGGCGGGTGCCGGCCACCCGCGCCACAGCGCGACCCCAAGGAGGGCGTGGAAGGCCACGCTGGCCGCCAGGGCGACGGGCCAGCGGGGCTTGCGCGCCGGGCGGGAGGGCTGTGATGCCGGCGATTCCACGCGCGAAACATCCCACCCATCCCCACCCCGCGCAACCCGGGCAGGAGCCGGGGCCGACCCGGGCACGACGGTCCTTGTCCCGGGGCCGACCCGCTTGTAGGGTGCGCGGCGAAGGGCTTCAAACCCGCCCGGAGGAACGAAAAAGATGAAAGCCGTCGCCGTTTTCCCCGAGGAGCGCGTGCTCCGCCTCGTCGACCACCGCGAACCCGCCATCCTCGCCCCGGGCGACGTGGTGGTGAAGGTCCTGGACGTCGGCTTCTGCGGGACCGACCGGGAGATCGCCTCCTTCCGCATGGGCTCCCCGCCCACCGACTCGCCCTACCTCATCCTCGGCCACGAGGCCCTCGGCGAGGTGGTCGAGGTGGGCTCGTCCGTCCGGCGCATCCGCCCCGGCGACCTGGTCGTCCCGACCGTCCGCCGCCCCTGCCGCCGCGAGACCTGCCGCGCCTGCCGGATGGGGCGCCCCGACTTCTGCCTCTCCGGCGAGTACGCCCAGCGCGGCATCAAGGACGCCCACGGCTTCCTCTGCGAGCGCTTCTCCGACGACGCCCGCTGGCTCCAGCCGGTGCCCCGCGAGCTGCGCGACGTCGCCGTGCTGACCCAGCCCCTCTCCATCGCCGAGACGGCCATCGCCGAGCTCGAGCAGGTGCAGAAGCGACTCCCCTGGGCGGCGCTGGGCGAGACCGGCGGCTCCGGCAAGCGGGCGCTCGTCCTCGGCGCCGGTCCGGTGGCCCTCCTCGGCACGATGGCGCTCGTCGTCCGCGGCTACAAGGTCACCATCTACTCCCACGCCGGCCGCGGCGAGAAGGCCGAGTTCGCCGAGTCGATCGGGGCCCAGTTCGTCACCGCCGAGGAGGAGCAGCTCCAGTCGCTCGCCGGACACCTCGGGCGCATCGACGTCATGTTCGAGGCCACCGGAGCCACCCCCGACGCGCTCGCCGCCATGGAGCACCTGGGGCGAAACGGCGTCTACCTGCTGACGGGCGTGCCCGGCCGCCGCGGCGCCTTCACCCTCGACGCCGGCTTCCTGCTCCACGGGATGGTGCAGAAGAACCAGGTCATCATCGGGCCGGTCCACCCCAGCGCCGAGGCCTTCCGCGCCGCCATCCAGGACCTGGGGCTCTTCGCGCGCCGCTGGCCGGGCGCGCTGCAGCGGCTCATCGCGAGCCGCGTGTCGATCGACGAGGCCGTCGAGGCCTTCAAGACCCCGTTCTCGGGGCTGAAGCGGGTGGTCGCGGTCTCCGAGTAGCGGCGGCGGCCTACTTCGCCAGCGCCGTCACGTCCTCCGCCTGCATCGCGGTGGGCATGGGGATGTGACGGATCGCCTTGCCGGTCCAGTCGACCTTCTTGAGATCGACCACCCGGATCGCGAGGTTGCCGTAGGTCCGGTAGTAGAGGAGCCGGTTCACGAGGTCGTGGACGGTGGCCCACTGGGTCTGCTCGTAGGCGAGCGTCGGGGCCGCGCCGTCCTTGCCCGGGATGCGCTGCGCCACCGCGCCGATGGGGATGTCGACGGCGTTCAGCACGTGGAAGGCGGCGTTCGCCCCCTCCGTGGCGGTGGCCGGCGGGACGGTCGACCAGGCGAGCGCGGTGGCCCGGATGAACCGGGACGGCGGGGTGTAGTCGCCGGGGATCCCGAGCATGCCCGACCCCTGGCCGAGCGGCTTCACGACCACCGAGCCGAGCCGGAGCGGATCGAAGTTCTGGTTCGTGAGGTCGACGTGGTTCCGGAGGTTCGTGAGGTGCCATTCGAAGTTGGGGGAGTTGGTGAGCGTGCCGATGGGGTTGTCGTGGATGCGGAGCGCCCCCTCCACGTACTCGACCACGATGGCGCCGCCCTTCGCGTCGGAGATGGCCCAGTGGAGCGGCTGCGGGCCGGCCGGCGGCATGGTGAGGTCGTAGACCGTGATCTTGGGGAGCGCGGCGCGGACCTCGTCGACGGTCGCGAAGTTGCCGAGCAGCCAGTTCGAGAGCTCGAGGTTCGAGATGGCCGGCGCGCGGGCGGCGGCCGGGAAGGGCTGGTAGCGCACGTACTCGGGGATGTAGAGCCCGCCCACCGAGAGCCCCGCCTCGTTCAGCCCGTCCGTCGAGATGTCGTGACCGAGCGTGTTCATCCCCGCGAAGCCGTACTTCACCACCCAGGAGGTCCCGGGCTTGAGATCCGGCCGGGTCGAGGACATGGTGATGCCGCGCGGCACGATCATCACCGCGCTCTCGAGCGGCATGCCGAGCTCCATCGAGCGGCCGATGAGGATGGCGCCGTCCTGCGACCGGATCCGGAAGGTGGTGCAGGGGGAGGCGTCGCCCGGTGCCAGCGCGAGGAAGGCGAGGAGGACGGACGACAGGGCCGCGGCGGCGAGCTTGACGGGTCGTGACATGGCCCCATTCAGGGCCATGGCGAGGACCTTCGCCAGCGTTCGCTCGGGGCTGTCCCTACCGGGGCGTGGCCCCGCGGGGCGCTACTTCGCCGGAGCCGACGCCGGAGCCGACGCGGGAGCCGGGGCGCCGGGCGCGTCGATCCCGACGAGCTCGACCTCGAAGACCAGCGCCGCGTTGGGCGGGATCGTGGGCGGACGGCCGGCCTCGCCGTAGGCGAGCTCGGACGGGCAGACGATGGTGGCCCTGCCGCCCACCTTCATCTTCTGGATCCCTTCCTTCCAGCAGCGGATCACCTTGTCGAGCGGCAGGGTGGCCGGGGCGTCGCTCCGGCGCCGGTTGGCGTCGAAGACGGTGCCGTCGGGCAGCTTGCCCTCGTAGTTCACCTTGACGGTGTCCTCCGGGCCGGGCTTCGCGCCCGAGCCCGGCGAAACCTCGATGTAGACGAGCCCGGAGGCGGTGGTGACCGCCCCCTTCTGCGCCCCGAAGCGGGCCACGAGCGCCGTGCTCTGCGCCGCGTAGCCCTTGGAGGCGAGCTCGTTCACCTTGGGGCGATACACCTTCATGTCCACCTTGAGCTTCTTGCCGAGCATCGCGTCGGACAGCCCGCGCTGCACCACCGCCACCTCGTCCGGCTTGAGCTCGAAGACCTTGAAGCTGTCTGCAGCCGAGACGCCGAGCGCGTAGAGGGTCTTCTGGCGCTCGGTCATCTCGGCGGGCGCCGCGGCCGGAGCCGCTGCGAGGGCCAGGAGGAGGAGGGCGGTGGTCGTCATGTCACTTTCCGGCGGGAGCGGGGGCGGGAGCGGGCGTGCCGGGCGTGGTGCCGAGCAGCTCGACCCGGAAGACCAGGGTGGAGTTGGGCGGGATGGTCGGGGGGGAACCGCGCTCGCCGTAGGCGATCGACGGAGGGCAGACCAGCGTGGCCTCGCCACCGACCTTCAGCTTCTGCACGCCCTCGGTCCAGCAGGGGATGACCTGGTTCAGGCCGAACTCGATGGGCTGGCCGCGCTTGTAGGAGCTGTCGAAGACGGTGCCGTTCATCAGCGTTCCCTCGTAGTTCACCTTGACCTTGTCGGTCGCGGCGGGGGAGGCACCCGTGCCGGCGCGGACCGGGACGTAGATGAGCCCCGAGGCGGTCTTCTGCGCGCCCGGCTTCTTCTCGTAGGCGGCGGCCTCACCGGACTCCTTGGTCTTGCGGGCCTCGGCGGCGGCCATCACCCGCCCCTTGGCGAACTCCTGCACCTTGGGCTCGTAGGTGGCGACGTCGATGGGGGCCTTCTTGCCGTTGATGCCGTCGGCCATGCCCCGCTCCATCATCGCGACCTGGGCGGGCGTGAGGGAGAGGTCGGTCAGGTTCTTCGAGGCCAGCACGCCGAGCGCGTAGAGGGTGTTCTGGTCGGGGACCGGCTTCGGGGCGGTGGAGGGCTTCGCGTCCTTGGGAGCGCCGGGCGAGGCGGGGGTGTTCGCCTTCAGGTAGTCCATCACCTTGGGCTGGACCTTCTCCATGTCGACCGCGAGCTTCTTGCCGGTCAGCGAGTCGGTCATGCCCTTCTGGACCTGCTCGACCTGCTTGGCGTTGAGCTTGAACTCCTTGAAGTTGCGGGAGACCAGGGCGCCGAGAGCGTAGACGGTCTTGTCCTCCTCGGTCTTGGGGTCCGGGGTGGCGGCAAAGGCCGGGACCGAGAGGGCGAGCAGCGCTGCGGCGACGAGGATTCTCATGAGTTCTCCTTGCGGGTTTCGAGGTGTTTACCCCGAAACCGCGGCGGCCGGAAGAGGAAGGCGGCCTACTCCTCGAGGGTGGAGACGTCGCCGTCGGGGAGCCCCTGCGCGCGTGCCTTGAGAACGCGTCGCATGATCTTCCCGGAGCGGGTCTTGGGCAGCGAGTCGACGAAGGTGATCTTCTCGGGGCGGACGATGGGTCCCATGTGCTTGCCCACGTGGGCCTTCACCTCGTCGGCCAGCTCCTCCGACTCCTTGAAGCCCTTGCGGAGGATGCAGTAGGCGTGGATGCACTGCCCCTTCACCTCGTGGGAGATCCCGATGACGGCCGCCTCGGCGACGGCGGGGTGGCTGACGAGCGCGCTCTCCACCTCGGCGGTGCCGAGCCGGTAGCCGGAGACCTTGATGACGTCGTCGGTCCGGCCGATGACCCAGAAGTAGCCGTCCTTGTCCCGCTTGGCCGAGTCGCCGGCCATGTACTTGCCCGGGTACTTGGACCAGTACTGGCTCACGTAGCGATCGGGGTCCTTGTAGATGGTGATGGCGGCCGCCGGCCACGGGTTCTTGAGCGCCAGGAACCCCTCCTCGCCGTCGGCGACCGGGGCTCCGGCCTCGTCGAGGATCTCGGCGTCCTGCCCGAAGAAGGGGCGGGTGGCCGAGCCGGGCTTGAGCGGGACCACCGGCGTGGGGGTGAGCTGGAACATGCCGGTCTCGGTCTGCCACCAGGTGTCCATGATGGGACAGCGCCCCTTGCCGATGACCCGGTGGTACCACTTCCAGGCTTCCGGGTTGATGGGCTCGCCGACCGAGCCGAGGATGCGCAAGGTGGAGAGGTCGTGCCGGTTGGGCCACGACTCGCCGAAGCGCATCAGGCCGCGGATGGCGGTGGGCGCGGTGTAGAGGATGGTGATGCCGTACTTCTCGACGAGGTGCCACCAGCGGTTCGGATACGGGTAGGTGGGGGCCCCCTCGTACATGAAGGTGGTCGCGCCCATGAGGAGCGGCCCGTAGACGATGTACGAGTGGCCGGTCACCCAGCCCGGATCGGCGGCGCACCAGTAGCGGTCCTCGTCCTTCAGGTCGAAGACGTACTTGAGCGTGGAGTAGACCCCCACCATGTACCCGCCGTGACAGTGGATGAGCCCCTTGGGCTTGCCCGTCGTGCCCGACGTGTAGAGCATGTAGAGCGGGTCGTAGGCGTCCATCACCTCGGTGGCCGACACGCCGGTGGCGAGCGGCAGCTTCATGAGGTCGTGGTACCAGTAGTCGCGCCCCGCCTCCATGCGGACCTCGTGGCCGGTGCGCTGCACCACGATGACCGTCTCCACTGTGGGTGCGTGCCGGACGGCGTCGTCGACGATCTTCTTCAGCTCGACGACCTTGCCGTTCATGAAGCCGCCGTCGGCGGTGACCACCACCTTCGACTCGCTGTCCTCGATGCGCCCCTGGAGCGCGTCGACGCTGAAGCCGCCGTAGACCACCGAGTGGATGGCGCCGATCTTCGCGCAGGCCAGCATCGCGATGACGATCTCGGGGATGCGCGGCATGTAGATGGTGACCCGGTCGCCCTTGCGGACGCCCATGGCCTTGAGGACGTTGGCGAACTTGCAGACGTCCCGGTTGAGCGCGAAGTACGAGTAGGTGCGGACCTCGTTGCGCTCGCCCACCCACACGAGGCTGAGCTTGTTCTTGCGCCAGCTCTTCTGGTGCCGGTCGAGCGCGTTGTGGACGATGTTGCACTGCGCGCCGGCGAACCACTTGTAGAAGGGCTTCTTCGAGTCGTCGAGGACCTTGTCCCAGCGCCGGTACCACTCGAGCTCCTCGGCCTCCTTGGCCCAGAAGGCCTGGGGATCGGCGAGTGCCACCTTGGCGAGCGCGTCCCAGTCCTTCACGCGGGCCTGGGCGACCACCTCGGGGGTGGGGTAGTAGACTTCACCGTCGGGCGAGATCCTGTCGGTCATGTCGGAGTTCCTCTCGGTGGCAACCTAGCAAAGGGGCCGGGGCCCCAACAAACGCCCCCCGGAACGAGATCTTGACGCGGTGCGGCGATCTCGACCCGGGTGGGCCCTACGGATATGCTCCGGCGGTGATCAAGCCGCCAGCCTTGAAGAGGGGAGACGTGGTCCGGATCGTCGCCCCGTCCGGTCCGTTCGACCCGGAGGCGTTCGAGAAGGGGCTCGCGGTGCTCCGGGACCGGCTGGGGCTCGTTCCCCGGATGCGGGACGATATCGTCTCCCGGACCGGCTACCTGGCCGGGGACGATGCCCGGCGGCTCGCCGAGATGCACGAGGCGGCGAGCGACCCCGAGGCGAAGGCGGTCTGGTGCGCCCGGGGCGGCTACGGGGCGATGCGGCTGCTGCCCCGGCTCGAGGCGGCACGCCTCTTCCACCCCGCAAAGGTCTTCGTGGGGTTCAGCGACATCACCGCGCTCCACGTGCTCCTGAACCGCAGCGGCCTCGTCACCGTGCACGGTCCGGTGGTCACCCAGCTCGGGCGGATGGGGCCCGAGGCGCTCGATCACCTGGAGGGGCTCCTCTTCGGCGGCTCGCCCCCCCTCTCCGACCGGCGCGCGCCGGTGCCGCCGCCGGGTCGCGGGGTGGTGGCCCGGGCCACGCTGCGGCCGGGGATGGCCTCCGGCCAGCTCCTCGGCGGGTCGCTCACCGTGCTCTCCCACCTGTGCGGGACCCCCTGGGCGCCCCGCTTCGCCGGGGCGGTGCTCTTCCTCGAGGACGTCGGCGAGCGCCCCTACCGGATCGACCGGATGCTCACCCAGCTGCGCCTCGCCGGCGCGCTCGACCGGGTGGTCGGGATCGCCATCGGCCAGTTCACCCAGTGTGACGACCCCGAGCTGGAGGGGGTCGAGGTGGTGCGGCGGACCGCCTGGGATCTCGGCGTCCCGACCATCGAGGGCGTGCCGGCCGGGCACGAGGACGACAACTACGCGCTCCCCTTCGGGTCGATGGTGACCGTGGTCGCGCCGCGCCAGCCCGAGGAGGGGCCGCCCCGCCTCTCCTTCGAGCAGGGCGCGACGACATGACCGTCAAGTTCGGGGTTCCTGCGAGCGTCGCACCGGCCTGGGACGCGGTCGTGCTCCGCAACGGCGTGGTCACCTTCGCGGGGAGTGACGGGGGCGCGAGCGGCGGCGCAGGAGGGCCGCTGCTCTTCGACGTGGCCTCCCTCACCAAGCCGCTCGTCACCGGGACCCTCGCGGCACTCCTCGTGAAGGATGGGCGCATCGGGCTCGACACGCCGGCGGCGGAGTGGCTGCCGGGCTTCCGGGAGGGAGGGAAGGAGCAGATCACGGTCCGCCACCTCCTCGCCCATTCGAGCGGGCTCCCCTCGTGGCGCCCCTGGTACGAGCGGGCCATGGCCGATCCCCTCGCCGGACAGGCCTTCCTGCCGCCGGACGGGCGTCCGGCCGACCTCGCGCCCGCCTTCGCGCGGGGGCGGGAGATCGTGGAGGCGGCGCTCGCCGGGGAGCCGCTCGAGGCGCCCCCGGGGACGCGCGCGCTGTACGGGGATCCGGGGTTCATCGCGCTCGGGCTCCTCGTCGAGGCCGCCGGCGGCGCGCCGCTCGACCGGCAGTTCGCCGAGCGTGTGGCCGCGCCGATGGGGATGGCCGACACCTTCTTCGTCACCGCCGGGAGGCTCGCCACCGGGCAGGGGCCCTGCGCCGGGCGCCGGTACGCACCGACCGAGCAGTGCGCGCACCGGCACGAGCTGAACCAGGGCACCGTGAACGACGACAACGCCTGGGCCATGGGGGGCGTCGCCGGCCACGCCGGGCTCTTCTCCACGGCGGGGAACCTGGCCCGCCTGGGGCAGGAGTGGCTCCTCGCCATGGAAGGGCACGGGCGGATCCTCGACGCCCGGCTTGCCCGCGAGTTCGCACGCCGGGACGGGACGCCGGGGAGCGAGCGGGCGCTCGCCTGGGACACGCCGAGCGCGGCCGGATCGTCGATCGGCACCAAGCTGGGGAAGGGACCCCTTGGCGCGATCGGCCACCTGGGCTACACGGGGTGCTCGCTCTGGATCGACCGGGATCGGCAGCTGGTCTGCGTGCTGCTCACGAACCACGTCTCTCCGGGCGGACGGCGGCCGGCCGAGATCCTGGCCGTGCGGCAGGCCTTTCACGATGCGGTGACGGAGGCGGCTTGAGCGGAGCGGTGGACTGGAAGAAGGTCCGGCGGGTTCACCTCATCGGCGTGGCCGGCACCGGCATGGGCTCCTTCGCCGGGATGCTGAAGGCGGCCGGCTACGAGGTCACCGGGTCGGACGAGAACGTCTACCCGCCCATGTCGACCCAGCTCGAGCGCTGGGGCATCGAGGCGATGCAGGGGTACCGGGCCGAGAACCTCGACCGGGCCCGGCCCGACGTGGTGGTGGTGGGCAACGTGGTACGGGCCGTGAACCCGGAGGCCGCGGCCATGCGGGAGCGCGGGCTGCCGCACGTCTCCTTCCCGCAGGCGCTGGGCGAGCTCTTCATCGGGCCGCGCCACGGTGTCGTGGTGGTGGGGACGCACGGGAAGACCACCACGAGCGCGATCATGGGGTTCCTGCTCCACCACGCCGGGCGCGATCCGTCCTTCCTGGTGGGGGGCGTGACCCGCGACTTCGACTCCAACTTCCGGCTGGGCGGAGGCGAGCCCTTCGTGGTCGAGGGGGACGAGTACGACACGGCCTACTTCGACAAGGGGCCCAAGTTCCTGCACTACCGGCCGCGGACCGCCATCTTCACGTCGTGTGAACTGGACCACGCCGACATCTACCGGGACGAGGCCCACTACCAAAGCGCCTTCGAGCGCTTCGTCGACATCCTGCCGGCCGACGGCTTCCTGGCCGCCTGCTCGACCTGGGAGAGCGTGGTCGCGATCTCGCGGAAGGCGCGCTGCACCGTCGAGACCTACTCGGTGGAGCGGCCGGCCGACTGGGAGGCGCGGGGGCTTTCCCTCGGGCCGGACGGTGCGCGGTTCCGGCTCGTCCGGGGCGGCCGTGAACTGGGGCCGGTGCGCCTCACCGTGGGCGGGGCCCACAACGTGGAGAACGCGCTCGGCGTGGCCGCGGCGGCGACCCGTCTCGGGCTGTCGTTCCAGGAGATCGCGGCGGGGCTCGAGGCCTTCCGCGGGGTGAAGCGGCGCCAGGAGGTGCGCGGCGTGGTGGGGGGCGTGACGGTCGTGGACGACTTCGCCCACCACCCCACCGCGGTCGACCGGACGCTCGCCGCCATCCAGGGCTCCTATCCGGGGGCGCGGCTGCTCGTCGCCTTCGAGCCCAGGTCCAACACGTCGCGACGGAACCTCCACCAGGAGGAGTACGCGCGGAGCTTCGGCGCGGCGGCGGAGGTGTGGCTGCTCCGGCCGGCTCCGACCGACCGGGTGCCGGAGGCGGAGCGGCTCGACGTGGACCGGCTCGCCGCCGAGGTCACGGCGCGGGGCGTGCCGGCGTCGGCGAGAGCGACGGTGGAGGAGATCGTCGCCGACGTCGCCGCGAAGGCGAGGCCCGGCGATGTGGTGGTCGGGATGTCGAACGGGGCCTTTGGAGCGTTCTGGACGAAGGTGATCGCGGCCGTGCCGTCACGCCGCGCGTAGGGTGGGGTGGAAGCGGGCGACCCTCGGGACGGGTCGGCGCCCCGCGCCGAGGCCACCCCTGGCGCCTGGCGGGGCGAGGGTCGCCGCGGCCCGACTCTCGGGATGTTGGGGGAGGGGCGATCACCTTGGACCACCGCTGAAGGCCGCCGCGACCGTCCCGACCGTCCCGACCGTCCCGTGAAGGGGGGCGGTCGAGGCGGCGTTCGAGGAGGTCGAGGGGGATCGGGGTCCTGGCGATCTACAAATTGTGGCAGATCTTGCACATCTGGTTGCCGTCGATCTGCGACCGCGTGCCCTTCCAGCTTGGCGGGTGCGGGTTCACGCGCTTCGACGTGTGGCAGACCACGCAGATCGACTGGGCGCCCTGGTTGTGGCAAGCCGCGCAGGAGACGATGTTCTGCCGTGCCGCCGGGCCGTGGACCGAGATCCAGCCGACCGGGTGCGGGTCGCGGAACGAGCCGTTGCCGGGGGCCACGCCCTGGAACGAGTGGCAGCTCTGGCAGTAGCCGGTGCCGTGGCACTTCGTGCAGCTCGTGGGGTCGGCCCAGCTGTCGATGGCGTGGCGGGAGATCCAGTCGCCGCGGTGGATGAAGTCGGCCGTCACCTTCTCCGGGAACTGGATCGACGGCGGCATGGGGCGCGTCGCCGCGGTGTGGCACTTCGCGCACATCGTCTGGTCGTGGCAGGACGAGCAGGTGGTGACCGAGGCCCGGGCCCACTTGCCGTGGGTCTCGAGGAAGTTCGCCTCGTGGCTGTAATCCTTCACCGGCTTCTCGTACATCTTCAGATTCGTGTGGCAGGGCGTGCAGCGCCCGACCGCGTAGTCCTGCTTGTGGTTGTGGCAGGCGGTGCACGTGGCCATCGCCGGCGTGATGACGTTGAAGGTGCCGGGCTCGGCGATCTTGGCGTGGCAGCCCTGGCACTCGTCCTTCACGCCCTTCTGGCGCGGGATGTGGGCGGCGTGGTCGAACATCACCGCCGGCGCGAAGCGCATCACCGGCTTGTAGTCGGGAACCGGGTCGTGGCAGCCCAGGCAGAGCTCGGCCTTGGCCGGCATCGCCACGTCGACGGCGTTGGTCCGCAGCGCCGAAGACTTGAGGATGGGCGCGTGGCACTCGACGCAGGCCACGCCCGACTCGATGTGCATGGCGTGCGGGAACTTGTAGGGCTGCGGCGCGGAGGCCTCCGCCTTCTTCGACCCGTTCTGGCAGCCGACGGCGAGGAGCGCGAGGGGCAGGAGCAGGAGCCGGGAGTTCATTCGTACACCTCGCGGGACCGGTACGTCGCGTTGTAGGTGAGCTTGACGAGACCGTTCATGTAGCTCGCGTAGAACGGCGTCGTGCCGGCCTGGAGCGCGCCGACCACCGCGAAGCCGCCGCCCACGTCGTATCCGAGGGTGGCCGAGCCGATGATCGACTGCTTCACGGCGTTCACGGGCTGGTCGAACCAGTAGCCCTGGAAGTCGAGCGTGCCGGTGACCCCGTAGGCCTTCATCGTGCCGAAGGCACGCGCCTGCCAGTAACCCTCGTTGGCGAGGCTCTCGGACACGCCCGGCGCGACCGGGACGGAGGCCCCGGGCAGGTAGAGGCGGGCCCCTTCCGCGCCCAGGGTGGCCGTCTTGGTGGCACGCCAGGTGGCCTTGAGGACGTAACGGTCGCCGGCGCCGGCGGAGGTGGCGAGGCCGCTCCAGCTCTCGAAGATGCGCCGGTAGCCGACCTCGATGTCGAGCGGCACCTTGATCTTGAAGAGCTCGAGCCCGACCCGCGCCGTGGCGCCGGCGTACTGGTGGGCCGTGTCGGTGAAGACCCAGAGGATCGAGTTGTAGGGGAGGGCGAGGGCCGGGACCGAGTAGGTGTACTCGCCGGTGAACTGGAGGTACGGGTTGACCGGGAAGATCAGGCTCAGGTTGGCGTCGGCGATCTGTCCGCCGAAGCCGCTGAAGTAGTTGCTCGCGAAGAGGCTCCAGTCGAGGTAGCCGAGCAGCGTCACCCAGGAGACCGGCGAGAAGCGGACGTCGACCGCGAGGTCCTCGCGGGAGGGCTTCCACTCGCTCGTGGCCGGCCAGGTGTCCCACGCGAAGGCGGCCGAGACGCCGGCGTTGAGCCAGGTGGTCCAGGCGAAGCCGGCCCGGGCCCCCACGGCGAAGTCCCCGATGGTGGGGTTCGCCGAGTAGAGGTTTCCGTAAGCGGTGAAGCGCTGCGTGGTCGGCACGCCCACGTAGGCGTCGAGGGTGACCATCTTCGCGATGACCCCCTGGAGGGAGAGGCCGTCGAGCTGCAGCATCCGGGAGTTGCCGTAGCCCACGGTCTGGCGACCGATGGTGACCCGGAACTGGTTCTCGAAGAAGCGCCCCTGGACCCAGGCCAGGTTCAGGTCGCCGCTGAAGGCCCCGGAGTTGGTGAAGCCGTTCCACCAGGGGTTCGAGCCGAGGTTGGCGGCGCCCCATCCGTCGACCTGGAAGTAGAGCTGGCCTCCGGGAATGGCGACTTCACGCCCGGTGAGGCTCAGGAATTCGTAGAGCGGCACGACGGTCGTGCTCGCCCCGTTCCGCCACTGGGACTGCACGTTGAGCTGCGTGCTGGAGTACGCCTCCAGCTCGCTCGCGAGGCCTGCCGTCGGCGCGAGGAGCGCCAAGGCGGCGATTGCTGCGGGGCCGAGCCTGAGTCTCATGGGGTGTCCATCCCGGTTCGGGTCTGTACGGCGAGAGCGCACCACCACCCGGACGGGGCGCTCTCGACCCGATCGAATACCCCAACGCGGGGGATTTTGACAGAGTGGATGTCACGCGCCCGGGTGACAGGGGGCGCTCACACGGTCACAGAGAAGTGGGCGTGGTCCCGCTCCAGCGCGACCTCCCCCCGCTCCTCCGGGTACTCCCGCAGCCAGAGCACCATCTCGTCGGGTTCCCAGGCATAGGGCTTGCCGTCGAGATGGACGCGCCCCTCGTCGATGGCGCGGGTGGCGTCGAGCAGCGGCATCTTCCCCAGGTCCCGGACGAGGGCCTCGAACCGGCCGTGACGGGCGGCGTCCACGAAGGAGAAGTGGTGGCGCCCGGCGAAGGCCGTGTGGAAATGTGCGGGCCGGTAGACCACGCCGGTGAGCTGGAGGCGCAGCGCCATGAGGGCGAGAAGCTCGCCGGTCTCCCGCGCGAGGCCGAGCCCGGGGACCTCCTGCCCGGGGAGGCGGGGGCGCAGCAGGCTGAACTGGGCGCGGGGATGGCGCAGCGACAGCCAGTGGACGTAGAGCACCGGGTGGCCCGACACGCGCTTGCGCTCGAGGACCAGCTCCATGAGGACGAGCTCCTTGCCGTCCGACTCCCCGTAGACCCGGATGCGCTCGCCGGGGTGCTGCTGGCCGAACTCGACCCGGAAGTGGTCGTAGCCGAGCCGGCGGAGCTGGTCGAGGATACCGAAGCGCTGCAGCGCGAACTCGATCCCGGCCTCGGTGTAGAAGCCGAGGAGGAGCCGCTGCCGGTTGGGGCGCATCCCCAGCGCCTCGGCGAGGTCGTCGTCGGTGAGCTCCCCCGAGTCGGAGAGGTTCGACTTGTCGAGCTGCGCGGCGATGCGGGCGAAGCGGTGGCCGATGGGGTCGTAGTCCTCGGGGATGGGGTCGAGCGAGCCGGTGGAGAGGGCCAGCCCCACGCCGGCGAGCGCCTTCCAGGCGTTCTTGCTGTAGCCGCCGCCGGGCAGCCACACCGACGGGACCCCCTCGAGGTGGGCGGCCACCGCCACGTTGCGCTTGCGCGTGCCGGAGAGCGTGAGGTCGAGCTTCCCCATCCGGTCCCCGCGAAGCACGTCGCCCCCGGCGATGACGAAGGCCAGTCCGACGGGGGGCATCCTCCCGAGGAGACCGTGCAGCGCCTCCAGGTAGAGGTCGTTGCCGGTGCCCTCCGCGAGCACCACCTCGTCGACCCCCGGGAGCTCGCCCCAGTCGGAGCCGGAGATGGAGCCGATCCAGTGGTTCGGATCGGTGGCGAGGCAGGCGGCGATGCCGTCGGGCGGGTGGGCGTCGAGGTCGAGCACGGCCACCCGGCCGTCGAAGCCGTCGGCCCGCACCGAGGCGATGGCCACGGCGATGTCGTTCACCGGGCAGTTGCCGCCCGCCGAGCTGGGGCCGGCGTGGTGGAAGCCGCCGAGCAGGTTGAGCTGGGGCTTCCCGCGGCGGAGCGCCTCGCCGGCCGCCTGGATGGTGGCGCCGGTGGCGAGGCGGACGGTGCGCATCACCTCGTCGACCGGGACGTCGGAGGGATCGACGCCGAAGACGGCGGCGAGCGTGTCGGGGCGCGACATCGATTCGAGGAGCGTCGCGTCGTGGACGCGGGCGAGCTCGGCGTAGGAGGCGCGCCGGGGGGAGCGCCACCAGCTCGGGGCGATGGCCTTGCTCGAGCGGAGCCACCAGGCGGCGAAGTCGGCCCGGCGGGGGTCGAGGCCGGTGAACTCGACCCCGGTGAAGGGGAGCCGGTAGGCCGGGTCGTACCAGACGTCGACCTCGCGCCGCTTGAGCAGGCAGCGCAGGCGGTAGAAGAGGGCCCGTGGGCCGACGCCCATCACGGGGAGTGGCCGGCTACTTCGCCGCCTCCGGCGTGCGCGCGGCGGAGGCGCGCTCGCGGTGGAGCAGGCGGAAGCTCAGGTAGGCGTCGATGCCGATCCAGGCCACGGCGAGCCAGGCCGCCATGGCGAGCGCCTTCACGTCGGCGATGACGAGCGGAAGCGCCAGGCTCGTCCCCTCCTTGGGCAGGACGACGTAGGACCACGGCATCGCGTAGAGCGTGTAGGCGAGCAGCAGAACGAAGAAGACGATGCGGACGGCCGCGAGGGTTTTCATCCATTTCCTCCCGGGGAGAACTTAGCACGCGACGTCGGCGGCGCTATGGTGGCGCGAGCGACCCAGGGAGGTCCCGTGACGGCGATCGGCGAACTGAGAGAGGCGTGCGCGGAGGCGGCCCGGAGGGGGGGTGCGGTCCTGCGCGAGAAGTGGGGGACGCGCCGCACCATCGACTACAAGGGCGGCATCGACCTCGTCACCGACGCGGACCGGGCGAGCGAGGAGGCCCTGCTCGAGTTCCTGGTGGGGCGCTTTCCGGGGAGCGCGGTGCTGGCGGAGGAGTCGGGGGCGCGCGCGGCCGTCGCGGGCGCGGCGGGCGACGGGCTGCGCTGGTTCGTCGACCCGCTCGACGGGACGACCAACTACGCGCACGGCGTGCCGCACTTCGCGGTGAACGTGGCGGTGGTGGACGGCGCGGGGATCGCGGCGGGGGCCACGCTCGACCCGCTGCGGGAGGAGCTCTACCTCGCCGGGCGCGGGGAGGGGGCGTGGCTCGGCGGGGAGCGGCTCCACGTGACGGCGACGTCCGAGATGAAGCGGGCGCTCCTCTGCACCGGGTTCCCGTACGACATCCAGGAGGATCCCGATCCCCTGCTCCGGCTCTTCCGGGCCTACATCCAGCGGGCCCGGGCGGTGCGGCGGTTCGGGGCGGCGGCGCTCGACCTGGCCTACGTGGCGTGCGGGCGCTTCGACGGGTTCTGGGAGGCGAGGCTCAAGCCGTGGGACGTGGCGCCGGGGATCCTGCTCGTCCAGGAGGCGGGCGGGGCGGTTACCGATTTCACGGGCGGTGACGACATGCTCCACGGCGGGACGATCTGTGCGGCCGGGCCGGCGCTGCAGCGGCTGCTCCTCGAGGTGCTCGCCGAGGTGCGGGGGGATCAGGGGGCGGCGGTGGGCGGCGGCGGGGCCGGGGCGCCTGGCGGCGGCGCTGCCGACGGCGGGGCGAAGGCGAGCCGGTAGACGGAGTCGGGGTCGACGTAGAGGTCGACCACCTTGATCCCGAAGTGCAGGTGCGGGCCGGTGACGCGGCCGGTGGCGCCGACCTTGCCGATGGGCTGGCCGCGGCGGACCTGGTCGCCAGCGCGGACGTCGAAGCCCGACATGTGGAAGTAGACGGAGAAGAGGCCGCCGCCGTGGGCGAGGGCGATGCTCTTGCCGGAGGCGAAGCAGTCGCGGACCAGGACCACGACGCCGTCGTTGGTGGCGAGGATGGGGTCGCCGACCGCGCCGGCGAGGTCGGTGCCGTAGTGCTGGCTCTGCTTCTTGCCGTTGAAGACGCGCCGCTCCCCGAAGAGGCCGGTGACCCGGGCGTCGCGGGGAGGGGCGAAGGGGCTGGCGAAGAGGGGGGGCTCGAAGGGGCGGGCGAAGGCTTCGCGGAAGGCGGCCTGGTCCTCCTCCATCCGCTTCTTCTGCTCCGGGGACGGGGCGAGGAACTTGGGTTCGACGGAGAGCTGGGTCTCGGGGAAGCCCGGGTCGACGACGGTGACGGTGGCGACGAGCGGGTCGGGGCGACCGGGGACGCGGACCTCGATCCGCACGGTGCCGGACGTGAGCTCGATCGGAAGGGCGAGGATGGCCTGGGCGCCGGTGGGGGTGGGGTAGAAGCGGAGGGGGCGGGGCGGGGGCGTGGCTGCGGGTTCCGCGGTGCCTTCCGCGGTGCCGGACGTCGGAGGCGCGGGGAAAAACGCGGTGCCGGAAAACGCGGTGCCGGACGCGGTGCCGGACGTGGAGGAGGGCGAAGAGGGCGAGGAGACGCCGCCTCCCTCGAGGCTGACGAGCAGCGCATCGCCGGCCCGGGCGCGATCGGGCGAGACGCGGACGGTGGGTCCCGGGGGCGGACGGGTCTCGGCGGAGAAGGCGGGCCGTGCCAGGAGGGCGACGGCGGCGACGGCGAGGAATCTGAAGTAATGTCGCGCCATGGACGCCTTCAAGCCGCACCTTTCTGGACTGGGTGCCTACCCCTACAGGAAGGTAGAAGCGGCAATCAAGCTGGACCAGAACGAAAGCCCCTGGGACCTGCCGGAAGATCTCAAGAATCGCGCGCTCGACCGGATGCGCGACGCACCGTGGAACCGATACCCGGACATGCACGCGGAGGGAGTCCGATCGCTGCTCTCCCGGTTCCTCGAATGGCCCGCCGACGGGATCGTCGTCGCTCCCGGGTCCAACTTCCTGGTACTGGCGCTGGCGATGGCTGCGAGGCGGGTGCTCGACACGTCGCCGTCCTTCGCCTTCTACGAGGGAGCTGCGCGGGTTACCGGGACGCCGTACCGCGCCGTGCGGCTCGGTCCGGATTTTGGCCTCCCGGTGGACGGCCTGGTCCGGGAGATGGACCAGGGGGAGGCCGGGGTGGTCTTCGTTGCGTCGCCCCATGCGCCGACGGGGGCGGTCTTCCCGGTGCCGGACGTGGAGCGGGTCGCCGAGGCAGCCAGGAGGCGTGGCTGGCTCCTCGCTATCGACGAGGCCTACTGCCAGTTCTCCCGCACCGACCTCCGGCCCCTGGCCAGGGCGAACCCGAATGTCGTGGTGCTGCGCACCTTCTCCAAGGCATTTGGCCTCGGCGGGGTTCGAGCCGGGTTTCTCCTCGCGGTGCCGGACGTGGCGGCCAAGGTCCAGGCGATGCTCCCGCCCTTCGACGTTCCGGTGCACACCGCCGCGGTGATCGAGACCGTTCTCGAGTCCCCCGGCCGAGCCGAGGAGGTGGCCTCGGGCCTCGCGACCGAAAGGGACCGCGTGATCGCGGGCCTCGCCCGCCACCCGACCTGGCGCCCGCACCCGAGCCAGGCCAACTTCTTCCTGGTCCGAACCCCGGACGCCGAGGCCGCGTGGCGCTCCCTTCTCGCGCGCGGGATCCTCGTCCGGCGGCAGGACCACCTTCCTGGCCTGGAGGGATGCCTGCGCGTCTCGGTCGGGACTCCACGGGAGAACGACGCGTTCCTCGCTGCCGCGTTCGAGGCGGGTGCCGAGGTCGGTGCCGGACGTTGAAGATGTTGAAGATGGGGAATCTGCGAGGCACGGCCCGAATCAGGCCTGCGCCGGACATTTCCCTTTGCTAGAGCCCTTCCCTCGGCCCATCAACCCGATGGCTGGCGGCGCCCGGCGCCGACGACCCTGGAGGGAGCGAACATCATGGCCATTCCGTGGACTCCGGCTCTTGCCATCGGCGTCCCCGAGATCGACCACCAGCACCAGGAACTGTTCGTCCGCATCGAGCGACTCGTGGAGGGTGTCGCTCGAGGAAGTTCGCCTGACATCGAACGACTCCTGGAATTCCTGAGCCAGTACGTCGTGAAGCACTTCGGGGCCGAGGAGCGCTGGATGCTTCGCAGCGCCTACCCCGACTACGTCCGGCACAAGGCGGAACATGAGCGCTTCATCCGCGACTACGACCACATGACCCAGGAATTCCGCGAGAAGGGGCCGAACGTGCTCGCGGGCATCCGGATCAACAACTGGATCGCGGAATGGCTGCGGCAGCACATCAGCAGGTCCGACATGGAACTCGGGCGCTTTCTCGCCACGAAGGTGGCGAGCGGCGACCTCGACGGTCCGTGACGCGCCGGGTCGCCGCGCGGCCTGCGAGGGCGGTTAGCTCTCGACCTTGAAGCCGATCCGCACCGTCACCTGGAACTCGGAAACCTCGCCGCCCTTCACGGCCCCGCGGATCTCTGCGACCTCGAACCAGCTGACGTTCCGGACCGACTTGCTGGCGCTGGCGACGGCGGACTTGATCGCGTCGGCGACGCTCTTCGGGGAGGTTCCGACGACCTCGATCTTCTTGTAGGTGGCCAAGGGTTGCTTCCTTTCGGGATTTTCGGCGGGGTTGGGGAGTTGAACCGGACCCAGGGGATGTAACCTCCCGTTTGACGTCCGGCACCACGTCCGCCACGTCCGGCACCACCACGTGGCACCACGTCCGGCACCGGGGCCTGGCACCGGGGCCTTGACTCGCCTCACCTGCGGCCGGTAGGTAAGCCCGGGGGAACCCGGCTTTTCCCGAGGGACCACGAGGGCAAATGGCTGATCTTTTTGACAAGTGTGCCAACTGGAAGGACGCGCAGGTCCTCAAGCTTGCCGGTCATTACCCGTACTACCGGGTCATCCAGGAGACCGACGGGACCGAGGTGGTCGTCGACGGCAAGCGCCTCATCATGGCTTGCTCGAACAACTACCTTGGGCTCGCCAACGACCCGCGCGTGATGGAGGCGGCGGCCGACGCGGCGCGCCAGTGGGGTGCGTCGACCTGCGGGTCCCGCGTCCTGAACGGCACGATGACCCTCCACGACGAGCTCGATCGCCGGCTCGCGAAGTTCCTCGGGAAGGAAGCCGCCGTGTGCTTTTCCACGGGCTTCGGGACCAACCTGGGGACCATCTCCTCCCTCGTCCTCCGGCACGACCTGATCTTCGCCGACCGCATGGTCCACGCGTCGCTCGTCGAGGGCATGCAGGCGGCGTACGGGGAGACCAAGCGCTTCCGCCACAACAACATGGAGGACCTGGAGCGGCTGCTCGCCAACTCCAACCCCGAAGCCGGGAAGCTCATCGTCGTCGACGGCGTCTACTCCATGGAGGGCGATCTCGCGAACCTGCCCGCCATCGCGGAACTGAAGAAGAAGTACGGCGCCCGGCTCATGGTCGACGAGGCCCACGGGTTCGGCGTCATGGGGCCGAACGGCACGGGCACCGGGGAGCACTTCGGCGTCCACGACGACGTCGACCTCATCATGACGACGTTCTCCAAGTCGCTCGCGTCGATCGGCGGCGTCATCGCCGGGCCGGCCGACGTGATCAACTGGATCAAGCACAAGGCCCGCGCGCTGGTGTTCAGCGCGTCGATGACCCCGCCCGCGGCGGCGGCGGCGCTCAAGGCCCTCGAGATCATCGAGCAGGAGCCGGAGCGGCGCGAGCGGCTCTGGGACATCTCCGAGCGGGTGCACCGGGAACTCCGGGGGTTGGGGTTCGACACCCAGCCGTCCGTCTCCCCCGTGGTGCCGGTGGTCATCGGGGATCAGGCCCTGACCTTCAAGTTCTGGAGGAAGCTCACCGACCTGGGGCTCTTCGCGAGCCCGGTGGTGAAGCCGGCCGTCGAGCACGAACTCGTGCGGACCGTCTTCATGGCCACGCACACCGACGACCAGATCGACCGGGCCCTCGAGATGTTCCAGAAGGCGGGTCGCGACCTCGGCATCATCCCGGCCGAGCGCCCCCACACCCGCGTCGAGGTGAAGATGGCCCGCCCCGGCGTGACCGGCTTCTACTCGTCCCACGAGGGGGCCACGACCGCCACCGGTGCCCAGGACGGCGGGGCGCGCCTCGAGATCCTCGACGTCCTCACCCAGGCCGACGAGCCCTGGTCCCGCCGCCTTTCCAACGCCGCCGAGATGATCACCTGGCGGGCCATCAACGCAGGGCCGGACGACGTGAAACAGTTGAAGGAGCTTCCGGTGAAGCTCTGGGAGAAGCGGCGGCAGCTCCCCACGATGCTGCTCTCCGCCGGCATGAACTTCATGGCTCGACGACAGCAGAACAGCAGCAACAGCCAGCGGGACGCCTGACGCGTTCCCCCACACGCCAGGAACCCGCCATGAACCGACCCGTCGTCGTGCCGGACGTCACCGAGGCCGCCCATCCCGCCAAGGACGTCGAGGTTTCCCTCGTGATGTCGGGGATCGAGAAGGACCGGTTCATCCGGCTCCCCTTCGAGCTCTACCGGGACGACCCGTTCTGGGTCCCTCCGCTCGTCATGGAGCGACACGAGTTCCTGGACTCCTCGAAGAACCCGTTCTTCCGCCACGCCGAGGTCGCCCTCTTCCTGGCCCGCCGGGACGGGAAGCTGGTGGGGCGCATCGCGGCGGTCGAGGACCGGAACTACAACGCGTTCCATGGCTGCAAGGTCGCGTATTTCGGGCTCTTCGAGTGCATCGATGACCCGGGTGTCGCCGCGGCGCTCGTCGCGGCGGCGAAGAACTGGGCACGGTGGCGCGGGCTCATCCAGATCATCGGCCCGATGAATCTCTCGACGAACCAGGAGTGCGGGCTGCTCGTCGACGGGTTCGACTCGTCGCCCTACGTGATGATGCCGTACAACCCGCCCTACTACGCCGACCTCGTCGAGGCCTGCGGGTTCCGAAAGGCGAAGGACCTCTACGGGTTCGAGCGGTCCGCCAAGGTGCCGGCGCCCGAGCGCTTCGTCCGCGTCGCCGACAAGATCCGGGCGCACGAGGGCATCACGGTCCGCCCCCTCGACGTCGCGAACTTCGAGGCCGAGGTCGTCCGGATCAAGGCCGTCTACAACTCGGCCTGGGAAAAGAACTGGGGATTCGTCCCCATGACCGACGCCGAGTTCGACAAGTTGGCGAAGGATCTCAAGCAACTCGTGGTGCCGGAGCTGGCGCTCATCGCCGAGGCGCACGGGGAGCCGATCGCCTTCTCCTTGACGGTGCCGGACATCAACCAGGCCTTCAAGAAGGTGGGAGGACAGCTGACGACCTTCGGCCTTCCGATCGGTCTCGCGAAGCTGCTCTGGTTCCAGAAGCGGATCACCAAGGTCCGGCTCATGGCGCTCGGCATCAAGGAGGGCTGGCGTCGACGCGGAATTGACGCGGTTCTCATCGTCGAGACCATCCGCCGCGCGGACCAGGCGGGCTACGAGGGAGGCGAGGTGAGCTGGACCCTCGAGGACAACACCCTCATCAACAAGGCCATCGAAGCCGCGGGTGCGAGGCGGTCGAAGACGTACCGTCTCTACGAGATGCCGGTCGAATAGGCCGTGCGCTGGCTCGTCACCGGGGCGACCGGATTCATCGGGACGACGCTCGTCGAGCGCCTTCTCGCCCGGGGTGACGAGGTGCGGGCGCTGGTTAGGGACCCCGGTCGTGCCCGGGAACTCGAGGGGATGGGCGCGGCGCTGGTGCGAGGCGACGTGTCCGACCCGGGCTCGCTCCTCGACGCGGTGCCGGACGTCGACGTCGTGGTCCACCTTGCGGGGCTCGTCAAGGCGCTGACACGCGAGGAGCTCTTCGCCGTCAATGCAGCGGGGACCCGCTCCCTCGCGGAGACCGCGGCGCGGACCGGCGGGGCGAAGTTCGTACTCGTGTCGTCCCTGGCGGCGGCGGGGCCCTCGTCACCTGGGCGCCCGCGTGTCGAGACCGATCGTCCGGCACCGGTGAGCCTGTACGGACAGAGCAAGCTCGCTGCGGAGGACGCGCTCCGCTCGTTCGCATCGAGGCTGGACGCTTCGATCATCCGGCCCCCGATCGTCTACGGGGCGCGGGACAAGGAGTTCCTGCCGGCGCTTTTCCGGATGGCGAAGTTGGGCGTGGTCGCCAAGTCGGGCCTTGGCAAGAAGCACTACAGCCTGATCCATGTCGACGACCTGGTCGCCCTGATCATCGACGTCGCCCGCCGCGGCGCCCGAGTCGACGAGGCCGGGCCCGCCGGCGTCTACTTCGCAGCCGATGGCGTGGACTACACGTGGGAGGCGCTCGCCGCGGGAGCAATGGCGGCGCTCGGCAAGCGTGGCGCCGTGGTGCCCGTGCCCGAGTTCGTGAGCTGGATCGCCGCGGGAGCCTCCTCCGCTGCCGCACGGATGACGGGCCGCCCGGCCATCCTTTCCCTCGACAAGATGATGGAGATTCGAGAGGCGGCATGGACCTGCTCGGCGGACAAGGCGCGCCGCGAGCTGGAATGGGTGCCGCGCGTGTCGCTTGCCGAGGGGATGCGGGATTCGGTCCGGTGGTTCCGGGAGCGCGGGTTGGTTTGATCGAGCGCGCTATCCGCTGGGCAGCCCCTCCAGTTCGGCCATCGCGGCAGCGATCCAGCGAGAAGGCCCGAAGAATGGGCGACGTACGAAGTCGGGACGATGGCGCAGGACCCGGCGCGCGAACCTCCGGCTGAGCAGGCGAAGGTACGCGATCCGGCGAGCCACGGTCGTGCTCCCCAGCGCGAGGTAGGCCGGGGAATCGGTGACGAGCGGGTCGGGCACCCCGAACGCGTAGTGGCGGTGGCTGGACCAAGGCCAGTCCCCCGGATCCGGGACCATCTGGGCCCGGACCGGATTCATGTCGCCGTAGAACATCACCTCGAGTTCGTGCCGCCCCCCGCTGTGGACCCTGGGGGATCCGAGGCGTTCCATCACGACCTGGCCGCGGCCGCCGGTCCGCCGATTGGACCAGCGCGCGAAGCACTGGTTGACCACCTTCCAGAACGCACTGAACGGAATCTGGCCGCGCGTCGCCCGGCAAACCACGTGGGGATGAGTCGACATGAGGCAGTAGCTTCGGACCTCGATGCCGTACCGATCCTTGTACTTCGCGAGAAGGCCCAGGAATTTTCTTCGGGCCTCGTCGGAGTCGAAGACGGAGGACCTGTTGTGGCTCCGCCAGAAGCAGTGGTGGACGGTTCCGTGGCCGACGAGGCGGGAGCGTGGGAAGCGAGGCACGAGGCCCCGCCAAGCAAGCGGCGGGCCGAGAAGACCTCAACGTCCGGCACCGGGGGAGGGGATGACGCCTACGGCGCGGCGCGATCGTCCCGGGGAAGGGTACCGAACACCACGTCCCAGAGCGGCGTCGAGACCCCGTACCGCGCTTCCGGCGTCTTGAAGTGATGCAGGTAGTGGTGCTTCCGCAGTCTGGCGCCGGCCTCGGTTCGAGGCTTCACGTGATGAACGGCGTAGTGGGTCATGTCGTACCAGAGGTAGCCGACCACGAGCCCGGCGAAGAAGGGGTCGAAGTAGCGCGCCCCGACGACGAGGAAGATCGGGTAGCCGAGGACGACCGCGAGCAGGATCGACATGACGGGCGGCATCACCAGACGGTCGGGGTCGTGCGGCCAGTCGTGGTGGACGCCATGGATGAGGAAGTGGACGTCCTGGGAGAGTTCGGAGTTCGGGCTGGGCGTGAAGTGGAACACCCACCGGTGCAGCACGTACTCGAGCAAGGTCCAGAAGACGAGTCCGCCCGCCAGGGCGCCCACGAATGCGCCCTTGGAGATGCTCGGGACCTGGAGCCCCCTGTAGATCAGGTACGCCACCACCGGCACCCAGACGAGGAGCACGTGCCAGGGCCTGACCCGCGAGAGGTACTTCTCGATCCAGTCCACCCTGAACATCCGCGGGCTTCCGTTCTGCGGGGCGTGATGGCCGGGGGGCCGGGGAACGAGCCAGAACATGGGGACATCTCCTCGAGGGTGCCGGGTGAACCCGGTGCCGGACATTCTAGGTCGGCGCGCCTTCCTGTCGCGGAGAATCGAGGACATGTCAAGGGCTTGAAGACCCGGCCGGAGCGTGGCAAGAGGCACGCCCCGTGCTCGATCTGTCCCGCCTGAACCCACCGCAGCGACTGGCCGTCACGGTCGAGGAGGGGCCCGCCCTCGTCCTGGCCGGAGCCGGCTCGGGAAAGACCCGTGTCATCGCGCACCGGATCGCCTGGCTGGTCGAGCAGGGCGCCGACCCGGGCGAGATCCTGGCCGTGACCTTCACGAACAAGGCCGCGGTCGAGATGAAGGACCGGGTGAAGGGCCTTTCGAAGGCCGCCGGTGCCGGGTGTCACATCGCGACGTTCCACGGGTTCGGCCTCTGGTTCCTGAGGCAGGAGCACCTGGCCGCCGGCCTTCCGAAGTGGTTTTCGATCTGCGACGCGGGGGACCAGGCCAGCCTGCTGAAGCGGAGCCTCCGGGACGTTCAGATGGACTCCAGGCGGTTCGACGTTCGCCGCCTCCTCGCCGTGATCTCCCGTCGGAAGAACGAGGCTGCAGGAGCGCCCAGGCGGAAGGTGAAGGGATCGGCCGGCTCGGGCGCGGCCGGCTCGGTGCCAGGCTCGGTGCCGGACGATGACTACGAGGTCATCGCCACGGAGATCCTTCCCCGGTACGAGCAGGCGCTCCGGGCGCAGCGCTCCCTCGACTTCGACGATCTGCTCGTCCGTCCCGTGGCCCTGCTGTCCGGGGATCGTGCGATGCGCAAGAAGTACCAGGAGCAATTTCGGCACGTGCTGGTGGACGAGTACCAGGACACGAACCGGATCCAGCTGGAACTGCTCGAAATCCTCTGCACGTCGAGAACCCGCTCGCCCGACTGGAGCGGGCGAAGCCTGTGCGCAGTCGGGGACGATGACCAGGCGATCTACGGGTGGCGCGGCGCCGACGTCCGGAACATCCGGCAGTTCGAGCGGAGCTTCCCGGGCGCGCAGGTGATCCGGCTGGAGCAGAACTACCGGTCCACCGCGCGGATCCTCGACTGCGCGAACGGCGTCATCGCCCGGTCGGCCGACCGCCGACCGAAACGGCTGTGGACGGAAGCCGATCCGGGAGATCCGGTTCGCCTCGTGGCGCTACCCGACGAGCAGGAGGAGGCTCGATTCGTGGCGGGCGAGGTGGCGCGGGGACTCGCCGAGGGAAGGGCTCCGTCGGATTTCGCAGTCCTCTACCGGCTCAATGCCCAGAGCCAGCCGCTCGAGGAGGCGCTCCGGGAGGTCGGGATCCCCCACAAGGTGCGGGGGGGGCCGGCGTTTTTCGACCGAGCGGAGGTCCGTGACGTGGTGGGCTGGCTCAAGGCCTGCGCGTTCCCGGAAGACGACGTCTCCCTTTCGAGAATCGTCGACGTTCCTCCTCGGGGAATCGGCGACGTGGCCATGGAGCGGCTCGGCAACTGGGCGTCCGGGAACCGGATGGCTATCTCCGCTGCGCTGAAGCTCGCTGACCAGGTGCCGGACATTCCGAGGGGGGCGCCCGAAAAGATGGGCCAGTTCGCCGACCAGCTGGACCGGTTCCGGAGCCGGTTCGGCGCCGGACGGATCGCCGAGCCGGCGCGGGCCATGTTCGAGGACCTCGACCTCCGGGGTTGGTTCCGGAAGACCGTCGCGTCGCCCGAGGCAGGGACGCGAAAGGCCGAGTCGGTCGATGCGCTCCTCCGCTCCCTCGAGTGGCATGAACGGCGCGACCCGCGGTCGACCCTCGGGAGCTTCCTCCATCGACTTGCCCTCGACTCTCGCGACGAGGAGCCGGAGGACGCGGACGGGGTGACGCTCATGACACTCCACTCCGCGAAGGGGCTCGAGTTTCCGGTCGTGTTTCTCATCGGAGTCGAGGAGGACCTGCTGCCGGTATCTGGAATCCAGGGCGAGGCGCGGGACCTCGAGGAGGAGCGGCGGCTCGCTTACGTCGGAATCACTCGGGCCCGTGAGGTGCTCTGGGTCACGAGAGCGTCGGCGCGGACGAGGCGCGGTCGTATCGAGCCGCGGACGCCGAGCAGGTTCCTCGAGGACCTGCCGCCGGGCGCCCACGTCCGGCACGACCCCGCGAGCGGAGAGTCGGCCGCCGCGGCCTCGACGCGGTCCGCCGAGGTTCTTCAGGCGCTCCGCGCGCGCATGACTGGACGTCGCTGAGAGAGAAACGAGTCCCCGAAGCAAGGGACAAACGCCCTTGACGCATGGTGTCGTCGCCCGATAAAGGGTTCGTCCCACGTCGTCGCGGCCTTCTCGTTCAGGACGCCGTCAGACGCGAGCACCCGAAGGAGGTAGAGCCCATGACGAACCGGATTCGCGCCACCGTAGCCGCCATCGCCCTTTTCGCTGCAACTACCCCGGTCATCGCACTGGCCCAGTCCGATGCCGCCGGCCGTCCAGGCCTCACCGGCTGGAGCGTCGTCGGAACCGAGACCGTCTCGGGCCGCCCCGTGATCGACGTCCAGACCGGCTGGCCCAGCACCACGTTCGGGTACACATTCGGAACGTCTGCTTCGTCCGACATCGGCCTCAGGTTTGGCCTGCTCTACGGGTACGAGGGCACCACCAACAGCCAGTTCGGGCTGTCGTTCTACGCGCCCCTGCGGTTCCAGGTGCTCGAGAACCGGGACTTCAAGCTGGTCCTCCACGTGGATCCGGGCCTGAAGCTCTACACGATGAGCAGCGCCCAGTTTGGCTTCCAGTTCCCGGTTGGCATCGTGATGGGCTTCCCAGTCCAGCCCAACCTCGAGATCGGCGTTGGCCTCGACCTCAACATGACCCTCATCGTCACCGGGCACTTCTCCCCGCAGTTCATCTTCGGCCCGGCGGTCGGTCCCTACGTCGAGTACCACCCCGCGCCCAACCTCTCGGTGGGTCTCAACACCCGCTTCGGCGCGGCCATCGACGCCTATTCCTCCTACCAGGGCATTTCGGGCGGAACGAACACCAACTTCGCCTTCACCACGCAGCTCTTCCTCGGCTATCGGCTCCCGTAGCGCTCCGTAGCGCTCGAACGTCCGGCACCGAATACTTCCGGGCCTGCCTGATCCGGTCCTTCCTTGACAAAGGGGGGGGGTTCCGCTAGGAACGCCCCTCCCGAATTGCTCGCAACACTAGGTTTTCCATGAACAAGGCTACCCACAGCACCACCCAGGCGGAAGCCCTCCGGGCTCGCAAGTGGTGGATCATCGACGCGACCGACCTGACCGTCGGCCGCGCGGCCACCCGCATTGCCACCCTCCTCAAGGGCAAGCACAAGGCGTCGTACACGCCCTCCCTCGACACCGGGGACTTCGTCGTCGTCGTCAACGCCGAGAAGGTCCGTTTCACCGGCAAGAAGGAGCAGGAAAAGCTCTACTTCTCCCACACGATGCACCCCGGTGGCGCGAAGCAGACGCCCGCGGAGAAGGTCCGCGCCAAGCACCCCGAGGACATTCTCATCTTCGCCGTGAAGCGCATGCTTCCCCGCAGCGCCCTCGGCCGCCAGATGATGACCAAGCTGAAGGTCTATGCCGGCGCGGTACACCCGCACGCCGCGCAGAAGCCCGAAGCCCTCAAGATCTCCGCCTAGAAGGATAATCGATGGCCACGATGCAGAAGATCACCACCGGTCGGCGCAAGGTTTCCGTTGCGCGCGTCCGGGTCGTCCCGGGCACCGGGAACATCACCGTGAACGGTCGCACGCTCGACGAGTACTTCGGTCGCGAGACCTCGAAGATGATCCTGGTCGAGCCGCTCAAGCTCGTCGACCAGATGGGCAAGATGGACGTGTTCGTGAACGCCAACGGCGGTGGCCTTTCCGGCCAGGCCGGCGCGATCCGCCACGGCATCTCCCGTGCGCTCGTCACCATGAATCCCGAGTGGCGCCCCGTCCTCAAGAAGGCCGGGTTCCTCACCCGCGATGCCCGCGCCGTCGAGCGCAAGAAGTACGGCCAGCCCGGCGCCCGCAAGCGCTTCCAGTTCTCGAAGCGCTAGCAGTTCCGGCCACTTCCCGGCCGCAGCACCGACGCCGTCCGCGCCACCAGGCCCGGGCGGCGTTCGCATTCCGGCGGGGCAGGGGACTGCGGGGCTGTCGCACGCGGCAACGTCCGGCACCGGCCGGGCACCGGCCGGTATCGCCGGCACGCCCCATTCGTGGAAACCGGGGCCCCCCAGGTGGTACGCTTCCATCCCGACATGGAGCTGAACGAGATCCTTCAGATCGCCCTGCGTTCCGGCGCAAGCGACATCCACCTCAAGGCAGGGTTGCCGCCGATGTTCCGCATCGACGGTGCGCTCGTCCCGCTGAAGGACGCGCGCCGCCTGCCGCCCGAGGAGATCGCGCGGATGGCGCTCGGCATCATGAACGAGTACCAGAAGGAGAAGTTCAAGCAGACCAACGAGGTGGACCTCGCCTACGGGGTTCCCGGCCTGGGTCGCTTCCGCGTCAACGTCTTCCAGCAGCGCGGCTCGATCGGCGTGGTCCTGCGCGTCATCCCGTTCCGGATCCAGACCATCGAGCAGCTCATGATGCCGAAGGTACTGGAGAAGATCGCCGGGGAGTCGCGCGGCCTCATCCTCGTCACCGGCACCACCGGCTCGGGAAAGTCGACGACGCTGGCCGCGATGGTCGACTTCATCAACGCCACCGAGACCTGCCACATCATGACGATCGAGGACCCGATCGAGTTCCTCATCCGCGACAAGCGGTCGATCGTGAACCAGCGCGAGGTCGGCGTCGACACGATGAGCTTCGGGCAGGCCCTGAAGAGCGCGCTGCGCCAGGACCCCGACGTCATCCTGGTCGGCGAGATGCGCGACCTCGAGACGATCGAGACCGCGCTCACCGCGGCCGAGACGGGCCACCTCGTGATGTCGACCCTCCACACCCTCGACGCCACCGAGACCATCAACCGCATCATCTCGGCCTTCCCGCCCTACCAGCAGAAGCAGGTCCGGCTCCAGCTCGGCGCCGTGCTCCGCGCCGTCATCAGCCAGCGGCTCGTCCCGAGGGCCGACGGCCACGGCCGCGTCCCGGCAACGGAGGTCCTCCTCGCGACCACCCGGGTCCGCGAACTGGTCGAGGACAAGGACCGGACCAAGGAAATCCCGGATGCCATCGCGCAGGGTCACGTCACCTACGGGATGCAGACCTTCGACCAGTCGCTCATGGGGCTGTACCGCTCCGGGCTGGTGAGCTACGAGGAGGCGCTGCGCCAGGCCACGAACCCGGACGATTTCGCGCTGCGCGTCTCGGGAATCTCCGGCACCAGCGACTCGAAGTGGGACAACTTCGAGCCGACCGCCGAGGCCGCCCCCCCCCGGCCGTCCTCCCCTCGGCCCTCGGCCCGCCCGGCGGCCCCCGTGGCGCCGACCGCTCCTCGCCCCCCGCCCGGTCCGGCTGTTCCCATCGGGCGGGTCGCGGCCCGTCCCACCGATGCGCCCGCCGCGCCTCCCGACGACGACTTCCAGATCGAGCGCTTCTAGCGCCCGAGCCAGGGCGCTCCGGCTGCTCGCTGCTCGCCCCCGCACGGAGGCGCAGCTGAGGGAGCGGCTCGTCCAGGCGGGGTTCGCCGACGAGGTGGAGGCGGTCGTCGCCTGGCTGAAGGACCTCCGGTACCTCGACGACGCCGCCTTCGCCCGGGACCGGGCGGCCGGACTCGTGGCGCCGGGACGGCTCGGTCCGCGGATGGCGGAGCGAAGGCTCGTCGCCGCTGGGATTCCTCGCGAGGCGGCCCGTCGCGCCGTCCAGGAGGCGCTCGGGGACGACGAGGTGGCCCGGTGCCGGACGTTGGCCGAACGGCGAGCCAGGGGCTCCCCGGCCGCCCTGGACGACCGCGAAAAATCACGACTTTCCCGGTTCCTCCTGGGGCGGGGGTTCTCCGGCCGGGCCGTCTCCGCCGCCCTCGGGGTGTACGTGGACGACGCGGAAGACCGCTGATATGTTCCCCGCCCCGATGAACCCCCGGAACCGGATCTGGCCGATCCTCGCGGCCGCCCTGGCGATCACCGCCTGCGCGAAGAAGGCTCCGGCCGTGAAGTACGAGTCGCAGGCCGAGCAGGAGTACACGGCCGGCGTGACCGCCCTCGACGACCGTGATTTCCCCGACGCCCAGAAGATCCTGGAGCGGGTGCGCACCAAGTACCCGTACTCCAAGTACGGCGCGCTGGCGGAACTCCGCCTCGCCGACCTCAAGTACGAGCAGGGCAAGTTCATCGAGGCGGCCGATTCCTACGCCGGGTTCGTGAAGATCCACCCCTCGAGCCCCCAGGTCGACTACGCGGCCTACCGCTCGGCCATGTCCCGGTGGGCCGATGCGCCGAGCGAGTTCTTCCTCTTCCCCCCGATGCACGAGCGTGACCTCTCCCAGATCATCAAGGCGACGGAGGGGCTGCAGACGTTCGTCGACAAGTTCCCGACGTCCAGGTATGCGCCCGACGCCCGGGAGAAGCTCGCCAAGGCGCAGGGCATCCTGGCCGAGCGCGACTGGTACGCCTTCGAGTTCTACAAGCAGCGCGAGAAGTGGCAGGGAGCGGCCTTCCGCCTCGAACGGATCATGAAGGAATTCCCGGGCAGTCCCCGGGAGCCGGAGGCGCTCTGGCAGCTGGCCGACATGTACGTGAAGCTTTCCGAGCGCTTCAAGGCCCAGAAGACCCTCCAGACGCTCATCGTGAAGTACCCGACGAGCTCGCAGCGCGGGAATGCCGAGAAGCTCCTTGTCGAACTCCGGTCCCAGCCCGAGCACCCCGAGCTCTGGAAGACCCCCTGGTAGTCTGCCCGGGCGGAGGCGGCGGGTCCGCTTTCGCTCCGGTGCTCCCTACCTAGCCCCCTTCCTCGTCGCCTCGGCCGTGGCCGCCGGCGCCTGGTTCTGGCGCGCCGAATTGCTCGACGCCGGGTCCACTGCGACCCTGCAGAGCCCGGAGAGCCAGGTGCGGACGGCCCTGGCCGCGCAGGGGCGGGCGCACCTCGAGGACATCTACGGATGGAAGGCGGGCGGGACGCTGGAACTCGTCCCGGTCCGCTACGCAGACGTGGTGCCGGACGTGGAGGGGAATCGGGCCACCGTCGTCGCGGTGCTGGACGCCGAGGGGAGGGCGGTATGGCGGGACCAGGCCGCCACGGTCTCGTACATCGGCCGCGAGCAGTTCCACATGAAGCCCTGCAAGATCGCCCTCTGGTGCGCCGAGGGCGACCAGTTCGCGCGCCTCCGGGCCGTTCTACGGACCTTGTTCCGCCGGCTCGACGCCGCGCGGGGCGGGGACCCCGCCACGGTGCTCTCGCTCGCAGCCCCCGACTACCGGGACGGCACGACCGACCGGGCGGCACTGGAGAGCCGCCTCCGGAAGGAGCTCACCGAGCCCCGGCCGGACCTGCGGGTGAAGGGATGGCAGATCCGGGTCGAGCGGGATTCGGCCGAGGTGGGGGAGGACTACGAGGAGCCCGACGTCCGGCACCGGGGTGTGGGCGCCCAGCGGGCCCGCTACCGGCTGGAGCGGCGCGGCGAACGCTGGGTGTTCACCTCCGGCCTCTGACGTCCGGCACCGGCCCGATGGTAGACTCCCGGCGGGCGACGGGGCCGAACGGCGAGGGGGACGAACATGGACGAGATTCTCAAGGAAAAGCTGGCGCTCGGCCGCTTCCACTACGTCCGGCGCGAGTTCGCGCGCGCCGAGCAGTACCTGACCCAGGTCGTCGAGGGGAACCCGACCTTCGCCGACGTCTACAACATGCTCGGCGTCTGCTTCCACGACCAGGGGCACTACCAGAAGGCCCAGCGGGCCTTCGAGGCGGCGCTCCGGCTCAACCCCGCCTACACCGACGCCGCCTTGAACCTCGCCATCACCTACAACGACACCGGCCGCTACAAGGAGGCCCAGGAGGCCTACCAGCAGGCCCTCAGCACCGCCGGCGCCGCCCCCGGCCAGCTCGACAACTTCGTCCGCGGCAAGCTCGCCAACATGTACGCCGACATCGGCGACGTCTACCTCTCCTCGGGGCTCTACGCCGAGGCCATCGCCGAGCTCCGCCGCGCCCTCGCCCTCTGCCCCGCCTTCGTGGACATCCGCGCCCGCCTGGCCGCCGCGCTGCGCGACTCCGGGCGCCGCGACGAGGCCATCGTGGAGTACGAGGAGGTCGTCCGGCAGAACCCTGCCTTCATCCCGGGACGCCTCAACCTGGGGCTCTCGCTCTACGCCGCCGGCCGGAAGTCGGAGGCCGCCGACCAGTGGAGCGAGGTCCTGCGCGTCTCCCCCGGCAACCACAGCGCCGAGCTCTACCTCAAGTTCGCCGGCATCGACCCATCGGGCGCGCCGCCGGCCACGCCACCCACGTAGCTCCCCGACGTACCCGGCAGCACCACCGAAGTCGGCAAACGGCAGGAGAGGATGAGCGAGAGCCCCCCGCGGCTCACCGCGCTGTCGCACGGCGCTGGTTGAGCCTGCAAGATCCGCCCGGCGGACCTGGCGCAGGTCCTGCGCCATCTACCGAAGGTCGAGGATGCACGCGCCCTCGTGGGTCACGAGACGCGCGACGACGCGGCCGTGTATCAACTGTCGCCCACCGAGGCCATCGTCGAGACGGTCGACTTCTTCACGCCGGTCGTCGACGACCCCTACTGGTTCGGCCGGATCGCAGCGGCGAACGCCTTCTCCGACGTCTGGGCCATGGGCGGCCGCCCCATCTTCGCGCTCAACCTCGTCGCCTTCCCGGTGAACGTGCTCCCCATGGAGATCCTCGCCGAGATCCTCCGCGGAGGCGCGGAGACCGCCGCCGCCGCCGGCGCGCCCATCCTGGGCGGCCACAGCATCGACGACCCCGAACCCAAGTACGGCATGGCCGTCACCGGGCTCGTCCACCCCGACCGCATCCTGCGCAACGTCGGGGCCCGCCCCGGTGACCAGCTGCTCCTCACGAAGCCCCTCGGCTCGGGCATCCTCACCACCGCCATCAAGCGCGGCACGGCCACCCCGGCGCAGATCGCCGGCGTCACGGCGGTCATGTCCGAGCTCAACCGCGCCGCCGGAGAGGTGCTCGCCGCATGCGGCGCCGTCTCGGCCCTCACCGACGTCACCGGCTTCGGCCTCCTCGGCCACGCCTGGGAGATGGCCGAGGGCTCGAAGGTGGTGCTGCACCTCGAGGCCGCGGCCATCCCGGTCCAGCCCAGCGCCGTCGAGCTCGCCGAGCGGGACGTCGTGCCGGGCGGCAGCAAGGCCAACCTCGCCTGGGTCGCCCCCCACGTCCGTTTCGACGCGACCGTGCCGCTGCCCTTCCGCACCGTGCTCGCCGACGCGCAGACGAACGGCGGCCTCCTCGCCGCCGTCCACCCCGATCGGTTCGCCAACGTGATGCGCCTCCTCGCCGACCGGGGGGTTGCGGCCGCGCACATCGGCGAGGTCCGCGAGGCTCCGTCCGGCCCGGCCCTCGTGGTCGCGGGGACGCCGTGACGGGAATGCCGTGATCGCCGCCCTCGCCGCCGCCCTGCTCCTCGCCGCGCCGCCCCCGACCCCCGCCTTCGTGGTGGTCGTCGACCCCGGCCATGGCGGCGAGAAGGATGGCGCACTCTCGGTGGAGGGGCGGCCGGAGAAGGACATCACGATGCAGATCGCCCGGCTCCTCAAGAAGAAGCTCGAGAAGCAGGGCGCCCGCGTCGTCCTCACCCGCGCGAAGGACGAGACCGTCGACCTCCCGCGCCGCGCCGCCATCGCCAACGCCGAGGAGGCCGACCTCTTCGTGTCGCTCCACCTGAACTCCGCGCCCGGCGGTCCGGGCTCGAAGGCCCGGGGCATCGAGACCTACTTCCTCTCGGCCGACGCCACCGACGCCGCGGCGAGCGCGGTGGCCGCCCGGGAGAACGCCGACCGGCTCCGCACCGGCCCCACCGACACCATCGGCGGCATCCTCGAGGACCTGGAGGACCAGGCCAACCTCGCCGAGAGCTCGCGCCTCGCCCATGCCATCCACGGCGCCCTGGTGCGCGGTACCCGTTCCCCCGACCGGGGCGTGAAACAGGCACCGTTCCACGTCCTCGCCGGCGCGCGGATGGCGGCGGTGCTGCTCGAGCTGGGGTTCGTCTCCCATCCGGTGGAGGGCAAGGAACTCGCCCGCCCGGCACGCCAGGAGGCCATCGCCGGGGCCGTGGCCGCAGGGGTCGCGGCCTGGCGAAAGGCCTCGAACACCGCCGCGGCGCGGTAGCCCCCGCTCCACCCCGCGGTTATGCTACGCGCCCCATGCGCGCGAACGGCAGGCAGGCCGGCCAGCTCCGGCCCATCTCTCTCGAAGTGAACGTCTCCAAGCACGCCGAGGGCTCCTGCCTCACGCGCTTCGGCGACACCCATGTCCTCTGCACCGCCAGCCTGGAGAACCGGGTCCCACCCCACGTCATGGGCACCGGCGCCGGCTGGGTCACCGCCGAGTACGGCATGCTGCCCCGTTCCACCAACGAGCGCATGGCGCGCGAGGCGGCCCGCGGCAAGCAGGGCGGGCGGACCCTCGAGATCCAGCGGCTCATCGGCCGCGCCCTGCGCGCCTCCATCGACCTCTCCGTGCTCGGCCCCCGCACCCTCACCATCGACTGCGACGTCATCCAGGCCGACGGCGGCACCCGCACGGCGGCCATCACCGGGGGCTTCGTCGCCCTTGCGCTCGCGGTGAACAAGCTCCGAAAGGCCGGCGTGGTGAAGGGCGCCCCCATCGTCCGGCACGTGGCGGCCGTCAGCGTCGGCGTGGTGAAGGGCGAGGTCCGGCTCGACCTCGAGTACGAGGAGGACTCCACCGCCGAGGTGGACATGAACGTGGTCGCCACCGGCGACCTCGACCTGGTCGAGGTGCAGGGCACCGCCGAGGGGAAGGCCTTCGGCCGCACCCAGCTCGACGAGATGCTCGACTGCGCCCTGGCCGGGATCGCGGACCTCAAGGCCATGCAGGCGAAGGCGCTCCTGGCCCCCTGACCCCGCCCCCGCGTGAACCTGCTCTTCGCCACCCGGAACCCGGGCAAGCTCCGGGAGCTGCGCCGCCTCGTCACCGGCCTCGACGTCCGGGTGGTCTCGCTCGACGACCTCCCCGGCCCGATCCCGGAGGTGGAGGAGGACCGCTCCACCTTCGCCGAGAACGCGGCCAAGAAGGCCTCGGAGTACGCCCGCGCCGCCGGGATGCACGCGCTCGCCGACGACTCGGGGCTCTGCATCGACGCGCTCTGGGGCAAGCCGGGCATCCGCTCGGCGCGCTGGTCGGAGGACGAAAGTCCGGGCCTCTCGGGGCAGGAGCGCGACCGGGCCAACAACGACAAGCTCGTCATGGTCATGCACGGGGTCTGGCCCGAGCACCGCGGTGCCGAGTACCGGGCCGTGGTGGCGCTCGCGGCCCCGGACGGCACGGTGCTGGCCTCCGCCGAGGGAAGCTGCCGCGGCACCATCGGCGAGGCGCCGCGAGGGGAGGGGGGCTTCGGCTACGACCCGTACTTCCTCCCGGAGGGTGCGCCCGGGAAGACCATGGCCGAGCTCTCCGCCCCGGAGAAGGATGCCCTCTCCCACCGGGGCGAGGCGCTGCGCAGGCTGCTCCCCGAACTGCGCCGGATCTCAGCCAACCTTTGACAAAACCCCGGAGGGACGCTAGACACGGCGCTCTCGGGCCCGGGCGGACGGGAGAAATGTCGTAAGGTGCCGGGGCGTAGCGCAGCCTGGTAGCGCGCCTGCCTTGGGCGCAGGAGGTCGCCGGTCCGAATCCGGCCGCCCCGACTCTTTGAAAGCAGAATCGGATGGCCGGGGGTTCCGAAGATCCCGGCAGCGGAGGACGGGGCCGACTTGCGCCCGTAGCTCAGTTGGATAGAGCAGCGGCCTTCTAAGCCGCGGGTCGGGGGTTCGACTCCCTCCGGGCGCGCCAATAATTTTACGGTGAGTGTAGCTCAATCGGTAGAGCACTGGACTGTGGATCCGGGGGTCGTGGGTTCGAACCCCATCACTCACCCCATACCTTCACGGGCTGCGGGAACGACCCGCCGCTCGCGCCCGTAGCTCAGTTGGATAGAGCGTCGGCCTTCGAAGCCGCAGGTCGGGGGTTCGATTCCCTCCGGGCGCGCCATTGACAACCCTGGGGGCGGCTGGTAGATCGGCCGCCCTTCGCCAGAGCCATCCGAAGTCCCCCGAATTTCCGGGCGCATAGCTCAACTGGCAGAGCAATGGACTCTTAATCCATAGGTTGAAGGTTCGATTCCTTCTGCGCTCACCAAGCATCACGAAAGGCCCCTCTGGGTAGACCAGGGGGGCTTTTTCGTAGGTGCGGCGGCTCCGTGGCCGCGCTACTTCTTCCCGCCCTGGATGAGCCCGAAGCGCGGCTTCTTCCGCTCCGGTGGCCGCAGCGTCCCCGCCACCACCGACGCCCAGGGCAGCGCCACCTCGTTGCGCAGCCCCCGGAAGGTGAGCTCGCAGCGGATCCCCCACTCGTCGAGCATCACCTCGGGGGTGTCCCGCCCGGCCACCATGTTGAGCCGGACGAGCTGCTCGGTGAGCAGGTAATCGGGCACGTTCACCCCGGCCACGCCCGGCGCCACCATCACCCACTCGATGGCCGCGGCCTCCCGGCAGGCGGCCAGCATCTCCGGCCAGCGCTGCTGCAGGAAGTAGAAATGCAAAGCCCATTCGCTCCAGCGCGGGCAGGCCGGCGTGCAGGCGGCCTCGGGGGGGTGCTCGTGGGGGGCGTCCACGGGGGAGGTTCTACAACGAAACGGGGCGCGCCGGCCCGGCGGCCGATCGGATAGTCTGCGGGCGCCCGCGGGCGGGTGGCGGAACTGGCAGACGCGCCGGACTTAGGATCCGGTGCCGAAAGGCATGAGGGTTCGAGTCCCTCCCCGCCCACTCCGAACGGCAACAGGTACCCCCATTTCCCTTGACCCGGGGCCCCCGCGGCCGTAGGTCTATGCCCCCGTTCCGCTTGAAGGAATTCCCCGAATGAAGATTCAGGTCGAGAAGCTCTCCCCCGTGGAGAAGAAGGTCACCGTCGAGATCGAGCCCGCCGAGGTGGCGAAGGAGATCGACCGCGCCTACGCCAGCCTCGGACGTCGCGTGAAGCTCCGCGGCTTCCGCCCGGGCAAGGCGCCGCGCACGGTGCTGGAGCGCAACTTCAAGGACCAGGTCGAGGCCGACGTGGTCGAGAAGCTCGTCCAGAGGAGCTTCGAGGAGGCCACGAAGGAGCAGGACCTCGAGGCCGTGGCCGCGCCGCGCGTGCAGATCGCCGAGGGCGGCATCGGCCCGGACCGCCCCTTCTCCTACACCGCGCGTGTCGAGGTGAAGCCGGTCATCGCGCCGAAGGATTACCGGGGGCTCACCGTCACCCGGAAGCCGGTCGAGGTCGCCGACGCCACCGTCGAGGCCGAGATCGAGCGGATCCACCAGTCCTACGCCGAGATGGTCCCGCTCGAGGGGCGCGACGTCGCCGAGGCGGGCGACTGGGCGGTCATCGACTACGAGGGCTCGGTCGACGGCAAGGTCTTCGACGGTGGCTCCGCCAAGGGCGCGCTCATCCAGGCGAAGGACGGCAACTTCTTCGCCGGCGAGATGGCCGTGCTGCAGGGGCGCAAGATCGGCGACGCCTTCGAGACCGAGCAGACCTTCCCGGCCGACTTCCGGGACACAGCGCTGGCCGGCAAGCAGGGCAAGTTCGCCATCACGCTCCAGTCGCTGCGCACCCAGAAGATCCCGCCCCTCGACGACGCCTTCGCGAAGGAGGTCGGCATCGAGGGGGTGGAGACCCTCCCCGCGCTCCGCGACCGCATGCGCGCCGACCTCGAGAAGCGCGAGAAGCGGCGCGTCGAGGCCGAGGAGCGGGACGCGCTCGTGAAGGGCGCGCTCGACAAGAACGACTTCGAGGTCCCCCCGGCGCTCGTCGAGCGCACCATCGACGCCATGGTGGAGAACACCGCGCAGCGGCTGGCCCGCCAGGGCGTGGACATCCGGCAGCTCGACCTCGACCTGGGGCGCATCCGCGGCGACATGCGGGAGCAGGCGCTCCTCACCGTGAAGGCCGCGCTGCTGCTCGAGGCCATCGCGCTGGCCGAGAAGATCGAGGTGGGGGCGCAGGACGAGCAGGAGGAGATCCAGCGCCGCGCCGACGAGATGGGCGTGCCGCCCTCCCGGCTCCAGCCCAAGGGCGAGGGGCTCCAGGCGCTCCGCCAGCGCATCCGCGAGGACAAGGTCGTTGCCCTGCTGGCGGCGGCCGCGAACTACCAGTAATTCAGATCGGGCCCGCCAGCGCGGCGCCCCGGAGGAACGATGCCCTACATCCCGATGCCCTACGTCATCGAGCAGACCCACCGGGGCGAGCGCTCCTACGACATCTACTCGCGCCTGCTCAAGGACCGGATCATCTTCATCGGCACGGCCATCGACGACGACGTGGCCAACGTGGTCACCGCCCAGCTCCTCTTCCTCGAGTCGGAGGACCCGGAGAAGGACGTCTCCATCTACATCAACAGCCCGGGCGGGTCGGTGACCTCGGGCCTCGCCATCTACGACACCATGCAGTACGTGAAGCCGCCGGTCTCCACCATCTGCCTGGGGCAGGCGGCCAGCATGGCTGCCGTGCTGCTGTCGGCCGGGGCCAAGGGCAAGCGCTTCGCCGTGCCCAACGCCCGCATCATGATCCACCAGCTCTCCGGCGGGTTTTCCGGCCAGGCCAGCGACATCGAGATCCAGGCCCGGGAGGCGCTCCGGCTCAAGCACGCCCTCGACGAGATCCTGGCCCGCCACACCGGCCAGCCCATCGAGCGGATCTCCAAGGATACCGACCGGGACTACTTCATGTCGCCGCAGGAGGCCAAGGATTACGGCCTCATCGACGAGGTGATCGTCACGAAGAAGGCGGCCGAGGCGAAGTAGCGCTAGGATCGGAAGATGGCCGGAGCGGAGAAACGAGAGACCCTGTGCTGCTCCTTCTGCGGAAAGTCGCAGAAGGAGGTGAAGAAGCTCATCGCCGGGCCCACCGTCTACATCTGCGACGAGTGCATCGGGCTGTGCAACGACATCATCGCCGAGGAGATCGCCGGCGAGGAGAAGCGCGACCCGAAGCTCCGCATCCCGCGCCCCTCCGAGATCAAGGCCATCCTCGACGAGTACGTGGTGGGGCAGGAGCGGTCCAAGAAGACCCTCGCCGTCGCCGTCCACAACCACTACAAGCGCATCGAGACCCGGCTCGAGGTCGACGACGTCGAGCTGCAGAAGTCGAACATCCTCATGCTCGGCCCCACCGGCTCGGGCAAGACGCTGCTCGCGCAGACGCTGGCGCGCATCCTCAACGTCCCCTTCACCATCGCCGACGCCACCACGCTGACCGAGGCCGGCTACGTGGGCGAGGACGTCGAGAACATCATCGTGAACCTGCTGCAGGCCGCCGACCACGACATCGAGCGGGCGCAGAAGGGCATCGTCTACATCGACGAGATCGACAAGATCGCCCGCAAGAGCGAGAACCCCAGCATCACCCGCGACGTCTCCGGCGAGGGGGTGCAGCAGGCGCTGCTCAAGCTCATCGAGGGCACGGTGGCCAACGTCCCGCCCAAGGGCGGACGCAAGCACCCGCAGCAGGAGTTCCTGCAGGTCGACACCACCAACATCCTCTTCATCTGCGGCGGCGCCTTCTGCGGCCTGGAGGGCGTCATCGAGCGGCGCCTGGGCGGGCGCAGCCTGGGCTTCGGCACCGACGCCAAGAAGAAGGAGGATCGCAACGTCGGCGAACTGCTCGCGCTGGTCGAGCCCGAGGACCTGCTCAAGTTCGGCATGATCCCCGAGTTCGTCGGCCGCCTCCCGGTGGTCACCGCCCTCGAGGAGCTCGACGAGACGGCGCTGGTGGAGATCCTCACCAAGCCGCGCAACGCACTCGTCAAGCAGTACCGGAAGCTCATGGAGATGGACGGCGTGGCCCTCAAGTTCACCGACGGGTCGCTCAAGGCCATCGCCCGCGCCGCGGTTCGCAACAAGGCCGGGGCCCGCGGGCTGCGCGCCATCGTCGAGGGCGCCATGCTCGACATCATGTACGACGTGCCGAGCCGGCGGAACGTGCAGGAGATCGTCATCTCCGAGGACGTCATCGAGAAGGGCGAGCAGCCCATCGTCGTCCTGCGCAAGGAGCAGGAGAGCGCGTAGGGCGTCCCGCGGCCGGCGTCGCCGGGGGGGCTACAGCCCCTCGGTCTCCACGTAGCGGAACCACACAAGCGCGTCGACCTCGGACTGCCCGGTGGGGCGGTTCCAGGCAGGCGGCGCATCCCGCCAGCGGGCGTCGAGCCGGTCGGCCAGTGCCTCCGCCTCGGCCAGGTAGCGCGCCCGCTCGGCCCGGCGCTCGTCGGGGGAGGGGACCGGCCCGGCCGGCGGAGGGCCCTCGAGGAGCGAGGCCGCGGTGAGCCGCACCGGCGAGGGCTCCGCCACCTCCGCTTCCCGGTGGCGCCACACCCCGTCCCGCCAGTCGAGCCGGTAGAGCGGCACGAAGGCCTCGCCGCGGGAGGCCACGAACTCCACCGAACGAAGCGTGAACTCCACGTCCTCGGGCGCGGCGTACCAGGGGAGCGAGACCCGAACCCAGCCGGGCTTCGCACCCGTGACGCCCGCGGCGATGAGCCGGCGGTAGCGCTCGGAGGTCTCCCCCTCGATGCCGAGCAGCCGGTGGCCGTAAGGGCCGGCGCAGGAGCAGCCGGCGCGGTTCTGGATCCCGAACAGGTGGTCGAGCAGCGCCGACACGAGGTCGTGGTGCAGCCCCTGCACGTTGAAGGAGAGGATGGGGAGGCGCGGCGCGTCGAGCGGGCCGTAGACCTGGATGGCCGGGTGGCGCGACAGGCGCTCCACCGCGGCGCGGGCCAGCGCCACGTCGTGATCGCGGATGGCGGCGGCGCCGGCGGCGTCCTTCAGCGCGAAGGCGATCCCGGCGCGGAGGTCGCCGACGATGTCGGGGGTGCCCCCCTCCTCCCGCTCGGCGAGCGATCGGACGTAGTCGACCTGGTCGTGCCGGCATCCGGAGACGTAGTCGACGGTGCCGCCGCCCGGACGTTCGGGAACGCGGGTGCGGAAGAGGTCGCGGTGGGCCACGAGCAGGCCCGACCCCTCCGGGCCGCCCGGGAACTTGTGGGTCGAGACGAAGACCGCGTCGAGCCGGGAGAGCGGGTCGGCGGGGTGCATGTCGATGGGGAGGTAGGGACCGCCGGCGGCGTAGTCGACGAAGGCGAGCGCCCCCTCCTCGTGGAGCACCCGGGCCGCCGCCGCCACGTCGGTGAGCAGGCCGTCCACGTTGGAGGCCGCCGAGAACGCGCCGGCCACGAAGGGGCGTCCCCGCGCCGCCCGGGCGCGCCGGCGCAGGTCCTCGAGGTCCATGAGCCCCGCCGCGTCGAGGCCGATCTCCTGCACGTCGGCGATGCTCTCGATCCAGGGGAGCACGTTGGAGTGGTGCTCGTAGGGGCCGACCAGGATCACCGGGCGGCGGTCCGCGGGCACGTGGGCCGAGAGGTGGTGCTCCCGCTCCAGGGGCTCGGGGATGCGCAGGCCGAGCAGGCCCACCAGCTTGTTCACCGCCGCGGTGGCGCCGCTGCCGGTGAAGAGGACCACGTCCCCGGGCCCCGCGTTCACCGAACGTGCGACCTGGGCGCGGGCCTGCTCGCGCAGCCCGTTCATGACCCGGCCGGTGGTGGAGACGGCGGTGTGGGTGTTCGCGTACAGGGGGCGCAGCGCGTCGACCCACCGCTCCACCAGGTCGAGGTGGTGGCCGGTGGCCGTCCCGTCGGCGGGTTGGAGCAGGCGTGGCCCGAAAGGGGTGGGGATCCGCGCGCCGCGGCCGGACTCGGCCTCCCGGAACCGGGCGGCGATATCTTCGAAGGCGGCCATCCCGCGGGTTTCTATCCCGCCCCGTCCGGGCCCACAAGGAACACCCATTTTCACCGGTTCCCGATGGGGTCAGGAACGGGTGCGCCCCACCCTCCGGTGGTAGAAGTAGGGGATCGGAGGTCGTCCCTTGGCCATCTTCACCAGGACCGACGAGGGCAAGAAGGGCCCTCGCGTCCACACCCTGCCGCTCCTTCCCCTGCGGGACATCATCGTCTTCCCGCACATGGTCGTGCCCCTCTTCGTCGGCCGCGAGAAATCCATCGCCGCCCTCGAGGACGCCATGGGCAAGGACAAGACCGTGGTGCTGGCCGCGCAGAAGAAGGCCAAGACCAACGAGCCCGGGTTCGACGACCTCTTCCCGGTGGGATCGCTGGCCACCATCATCCAGCTGCTCAAGCTTCCGGACGGAACGGTGAAGGCCCTCGTCGAGGGCAAGCGGCGCGTGCGCCTCCTGTCGCTCGTCACCCAGGAGAAGTTCCACGAGGTGCAGGTCGAGGAGCTCGACGAGGAGGTGGACCGGGACGTGGAGCTCGAGGCCCTGCTCCGGCAGGTCCAGACCACCTTCGAGGCCTACGTCAAGTTGAACAAGCGCATCCCGCCGGAGATGCTCGCCAGCGTCGCGACCATCGACGACCCGGGGCGGCTCGCCGACACCATCGTGGCGCACCTGTCGCTCAAGCTGAACGACAAGCAGTCGATCCTGGAGACCGCCTCGCCGCGGGCGCGGCTCGAGAAGCTCTTCGAGCTCATGCAGGGGGAGATCGAGATCCTGCAGGTGGAGCGCAAGATCCGCACCCGCGTGAAGAAGCAGATGGAGAAGTCGCAGAAGGAGTACTACCTCAACGAGCAGATGCAGGCGATCCAGAAGGAGCTCGGCGATCGCGACGAGTTCAAGAACGAGATCCAGGAGCTCGAGGAGAAGATCCGCGACAAGCGGATGTCGAAGGAAGCCACCGTCCGGTGCCGCAAGGAGCTGAAGAAGCTCAAGATGATGAGCCCGATGAGCGCCGAGGCCACGGTGGTCCGGAACTACATCGACTGGATCCTGTCCCTGCCCTGGGCCGAGGTCACCGAGGACAAGCTCGACGTGGCCGAGGCCGAGAAGGTCCTCGACGAGGATCACCACGGGCTGCGCAAGGTGAAGGAGCGCATCCTCGAGTACCTGGCGGTGCAGGCGCTGGTCTCGAAGATCAAGGGGCCCATCCTGTGCCTGGTGGGGCCGCCCGGCGTGGGCAAGACCTCGCTGGCGCGCTCCATCGCCCGCGCCATGGGGCGCCGCTTCGTGCGCATCAGCCTGGGCGGCGTGCGGGACGAGGCCGAGGTCCGCGGCCACCGGCGCACCTACATCGGGGCCATGCCCGGCAAGATCCTCCAGTCGATCCGCAAGTCCGGGTCGTCGAACCCGGTGGTGCTGCTCGACGAGGTGGACAAGATGTCCACCGACTTCCGCGGCGATCCCTCGGCGGCGCTGCTGGAAGTGCTCGACCCGGAGCAGAACGCCACCTTCGTCGACCACTACCTCGACCTCGACTACGACCTCTCCAAGGTGCTCTTCGTCTGCACCGCGAACACCATGTCGGGCATCCCGCTGCCGCTGCAGGACCGCATGGAGATCATCCGGCTGGCCGGCTACACCGACCAGGAGAAGCTCTCCATCGCCCACCGCTACCTGGTGCCGCGCCAGCGGGAGGCCAACGGCCTCGCCGACGTCGCCGTCGAGGTGAAGAAGGAGGCGCTCCAGCTCCTCATCCACCGCTACACCAAGGAGGCCGGGGTGCGCTCGCTGGAGCGGGAGATCGCGAGCCTCTTCCGCAAGACGGCCCGCGAGGTGATCCGCGAGGGGAAGGACAAGAGTTTCACCATCGGTGCACGCCGGGTGCAGAAGCTGCTCGGGCCCCCGCGCTTCCGCCACGGGACGGCCGAGGCCGAGGACCAGGTCGGCGTGGCCACCGGGCTCGCCTGGACCGAGCTCGGCGGCGAGCTGCTCACCATCGAGGCCACGGTGATGCCCGGCAAGGGCAAGCTCACCATCACCGGGAAGCTCGGCGAGGTGATGCAGGAGTCGGCGCAGGCCGCCATGAGCTACGTGCGCAGCCGCTCCGAGGTGCTGGGGCTGGAGAAGCGCTTCCTCGAGCAGATCGACATCCACATCCACGTGCCGGAGGGGGCCATCCCCAAGGACGGCCCGTCGGCCGGCATCACCATGGCCACCGCGCTCGTCTCGGCGCTGACCCGGGTCGCCGTCCGCAAGGACATCGCCATGACCGGCGAGATCACGCTGCGCGGCCGCATCCTGCCGGTGGGAGGCGTGAAGGAGAAGGTGCTTGCGGCCCACCGCGGCGGCATCAAGACCATCCTGCTCCCGCGCGAGTGCGAGAAGGACCTGCGGGAGGTGCCGCGCAAGGTTCGCGAGGCCATGTCGCTCAAGCTCATGGACCACATGGACGACGTGCTCCGCGAGGCCCTGGTCGCCCCGCAGCGGGAGGCCTTCGGACGTCCCGCCGGCGAGGACGCGCAGCCGCAGGCCTGAGTCGCGCCGGATGGAGCCGGGATGGCGCCCGCCGGACCGCGGGCGTCAGTCCGCGTCGAGCCAGGCGTAGAGCCGCTGTGCGCCGCGCCGTCCGTCCATGGGTGCGATCCCGAGCCGCCCCAGGTCCCAGCCCGGCGTTCCGTCCTTCACGAGCACCCCGCGCCGGGCCACGCGCCGGGCCCGGTCGAGCGCCTCCCGGGAGAGCGGGCGGGCGTCGCCGAGGCGGCGCAGCAGGTCGAACTCGGGCGCCGCGGCGCGGCCGTGCCGGAACATGGGGTCGAAGACCACCACGTCGAAGCTCCGGTCCGGGGCGGCGGCGAGCCAGGTGGCGTGATCGGCGGCGACGACCTCCACCCGGGCGGCGGCCTCGCCGGGGAGGCGCGCGAACCCCTCGCCGGCCCAGGCGGCGAGCGCCGGCGAACTCTCGAGCCCCACCACCCGGCCCCCGGCTCCCACGGCGGTGGCCGCCACCAGCGCATCGGCCCCCAGGCCGAGCGTGCAGTCGAGCACCGCGTCGCCCGGCGCGAGGCGGGCCGCCTCCAGGAACGAGTCGACGGTGGTCCGCTCCCCCTGGGCGAGCCGCTTGGCCCGGAGACCGCCCATCCCCGGGTGCCAGCGCTGCTCGGAGCCGTCGAACCAGAGGGAGGCATGGGCGCCCAGGACGAGCAGGGCGTCGGCCCCGGCGTCCCCGGCCACCTCGGCGAGGGAACGGGTGGCGCGGCGGTGGAAGGGCAGCGCGCGCCGTGCCGCTGCCGCCTGTGCCCGTTCCAGGACGGCCGGGGAGGGTTCGAAGGGGGTGGTGACGGCGAGGCGCACCGGGTATCTATACCCCTGCCATGAGCCTTCCCGTCGTCTCCGTCCACGATCCGATCGCCCATCCGGTCACCGGGACCGATCTCTCCGCCGAGCAGGTGCGCGACCTCGAGGCCGAGATCCGCGAACTCAAGCGGGAGAAGGATGCGGTCATCCTGGCCCACAACTACCAGCTGCCCGAGATCCAGGGGCTGGCCGACGTGGTGGGGGACTCGCTGCAACTCGCCATCGAGGCCCAGCGGGTGCCCCAGGCGACCATCGTCTTCTGCGGCGTCCACTTCATGGCCGAGTCGGCCAAGGTGCTGAACCCGGCGAAGACGGTGCTCCTCCCCAACCTCTCGGCCGGCTGCTCGCTCGCCGACTCGATCTCCGCCGAGTCGCTCGAGGACTGGAAGGAACGCTACCCGGGGCACGCCGTGGTCACCTACGTGAACTCCACGGCCGAGGTGAAGGCGCTCTCCGACATCTGCTGCACGAGCGCCAACGCCGCGAGCGTGGTGCGCTCCCTGCCCGAGAAGAAGATCCTTTTCACCCCCGATCGCAACCTCGGGGCCTGGGTGAAGTCGAAGGTTCCGGAGAAGGAGGTCGTGGTCTACGACGGGGCCTGCCCCATCCACGACGTCCTGCGCAGCGCCAGCGTGGAGAAGGTGCACGGGCAGCGCCCCGACGCGGTGGTCATCGCCCACCCCGAGTGCCGCGCCGACGTGCTGGAGCTGGCCGACGAGGTCTGCTCGACCACCGGCATGACCGCGGCGGTGGCCCGTCACCCCGAGGCGAAGACCTTCATCGTGGCGACCGAGCACGGCATCCTCACCGGCCTGAAGAAGCGATTCCCGGACAAGGAGTTCGTGATCGCCGACGGCTGCCTGGGCTGCCGCATGCACTGCCCGTACATGAAGATGATCGACCTCGTCATGGTCCGGGACGCGCTCGTCCGCGGCAAGCACGTGATCGACGTCCCGGCCGACGTGGCCGCCGGTGCGCGCCGCGCGCTGGAGCGGATGATCGCGGTCCCGCGCGACGCGTAGCCGGTGGCGCCGCCCGGTCACCGGGTGAGGCGCCAGAGCATCGCGAGGACGCGGTCGCAGAGCTTCAACGGAGCGGCGACGTCACCCCCGCGAAGGTACCCGAACGCCTCCGCCACGCGCATCGCCGTTGCGACCTCGTCCGCGCTCCCCGCCGCCACGCGCCACAGGTGGATGCGGTCCTTGCCGTTGCGTCGCCTTCCCTCGCCGATGTTCAGGGCGACGGAAGCGGCAGCCCGCCGCACTTGACGCGCCAGGTCCGGATCGCGCCTTTCCAGCACCGCCAGCGGTTCGCGCAGCGAACCGACCATCTGCACCGCGACTTCAAAGACCTCCAACGCCATCTGCGGCTCCTTTCCGGGTGGGGTTTCGCCCCAGGCGACCCCACCCCAGGAAAGGAGACGGCTCCTCCGGACGCGGTCACGGACGCGGTCACCGGTCACAGACGCGGTCACGGTCAGCGGACGCGGACGCGGTCACGGTCAGCGGACGCGGTCAGCGGTCACGGTCAGCGGTCACGGTCAGCGGTCACGGTCAGCGGTCACGGACGCGGTCGCGGACGCGGTCACGGACGCGGTCACGGACGCGGTCACGGTCGCGGTCACGGTCAGCGGTCACGGTCAGCGGTCAGCGGTCCCGGTCAGCGGTCACGGTCCGCGGTCCCGGTCAGCGG
>CAIVAR010000006.1 GCA_903904005.1 uncultured Anaeromyxobacter sp. | reverse complement strand
GCCCACGAGTTACTACGACCGACTGGGAGTCCCTCGGCTTGCCTACTAACCTCAACCGCTCGAACCGCCGGATGCGGACCCGCATGTCCGGTGGTGTGGGAGGGGAGTAGCCGGGATCACCGGCTACCCCCTATCCCGATTACCAGGAACCGGTGGGCTGCTTGGGCATGTCCTTCGCCGGCGTGAAGGAGCCGATGGTCATGGTGAAGGTCCCGTCCGGGAACGGGACGTCGCCACTGGCCCTGGCCGTTGCAGTCACCGTGTAACCCTCGGTGAACCTCCCCTCGGGGAGCGTCTTGAATGCACCGGGGGACAGCACCTGGAGCTTCCCGAGTTGCCACGTGGCGACCTTCTTCCGGGTGGGGGCGCCTGCCGCGGTGCCCGCCGGCTCCGCCGCCAAGGACGGCAGCGCGAGGGCCGCGGCCAGGATCCAGGTCGTCAATCGAGCCATCGAGGTCCTCCCTCCTTAAACGTAGAGTGCGAAGTGGAGTTCGTGGGCCCATCAACTCGGCCCAGGGCGGGAACCCTAGTGAATGGGCGCATTCCAGGAGAATCCCAAGGCGGCGTGACGGGGCGATATGACGCACCGTGAAGTGGTGTGGCGGATCGCCGCGGTCGCACGGCATCGCTCCGGATCGGTGGGGGAATTTCAGAAAGTTTGAGCGCGCCGCCCGACTGCGAGACCGCGCCCGTGCGGCAACGTGCCGCGGGATCTGGTCCAGGCGCTCAGGAGGAAGCGGCGGCCCGACTCAATCCCGGGCCCGGTGCATCTCCAGGTGGCAGCGGGCGAGGTTCCGCTCGACGAGCGCGATCTGATCCACGTGCACCTGCCCGTCCCCGTCGCCGCGCCGGAGGCAGCCCAGCGCCTCCTCGAGCCGATCGACCGCCTGGTGCCATTCGCGACGCTCGGCGTGGCAGCGCCCCTGTTCGGCCAGGCAGGCGCCCAGGGCGTGCCCGTCGATCTTCCCGTCGGACGACAGGTGGCGCGCTTCCTCGGCGGCCTGGGCGTAGAGATCGAGCGCCCGATCGAGCCGTCCGGCGCCGCGGTGGGACCGAGCGGCGAGAAACAGGAACTGGCCGCGCAGTCTTGCCGGGTCCTCGGCTGCGGCGCCGCGGAGGAGGAGCCCGCGCTCGGCACTCCCCAGCGCGGCGTCGAAGCGGCCCAGGTCGAGCTGGAGACGGGCGCGCAGCAGCTGGACCTCAATCCGCTCCTGCTCTCCCGAGGCCTCCAGCATCGCCAGCCGCTGGGCCGGAGAGAGCGGCCCCGCTCCACGGGCCGTGGCGATCAGGGTGGCGGGCTCCATCCGGCCGGCCGCGACGTCGTCGGCGAGCAGGCGCTGCAGCCCGAGGAGATCTTCGTCCCCGACCCAGAGCCGCAGGCGCTGGCGCGGCCCGACGCCCGCGTCGCTCGAACCGAGCTCGCCGAGGTTCGCGAAGAGGCTGGCGGTGGCGCGGGTCGTGACGGGAATCCGGCTGCCGAGGGAAGCACGTGCCCTGCGGGCCGCATCGGCTCTCCCCGCAGAGCCCCAGGCATCGAGCAGCCGGTGCCGGAACGACCGCACCCGGAAGCGGTAGACTTCGAGATCCGGGAAGCCCGGATGCCGGTACCCGACGTCGACGAGAGGCGCGTCGGCCCCGGAGCAGAGGACCTCGTCGATCCGGTCGACGACGTCGTCCAGGTCGGCGCCTGCGACTCCCAGTGACTCGAGCAGGGGTCGGGCCGGAGCGGAATCCCCACAGAGGGCCATCAGGCGCAGGTAGCCGAGGAGCACCGGGTCGATGTCCCGGGATGCCGGCTCCCGGGCAGGCGCCTCGTCCTGGATTTCCAGCCAGAGCGGGGTGCACCAGCCACGGTCGGTTCCGACCAGAGCATGGCTCGAGGTCGCTCCACTGCAGTGGAACACCGCCGCCGCCCCTGGATGCCGCCCGAGCGCGCCGAGCAGCCAGGCGCAGACCGGATCGGCCAGTGTGGATTCCGCCTCGGCCTCGACGAGCAAGCCGCCCCGGGAAGCGTGCTCGTCGACGAGTGCGTCCACGAGGGCGTCGGGCGAAGACCAGCCGCCCGGGTCGTCGGCGCGAAGTGCCCTCCACCGGGCCAGGACCGAGGTCGAGTCCGGGTCGGCGACGAGGAGCGCGAAGGCCACCGCCCACGCTCCGCCGGAGCCGTCCGTGCCATGCGCAAGCGCGAGCCGCAGCGCCTCCTCCAGTGCCTGCCGGTCCGGAGCCGGGCGCGGGAACCAGAAGTCGAGGAGGAACGGCACGAAGTCGACGAGACCCGGTCCGGTCGGCTCGAATCCCTCGAGCGTGAGGGGGATGCGGGCCATCGCCACGCCACGCCCCGGAGCCTCCTCGACCAAGTGGGCCACGAAGCGGTCGCGAACGCTGCCGGCCGGCCCGGACAGCACGAGGACCCGTGGGCCCGGCGCGCCGCGGAGGAAGGCCCTCGCCTCCCGGAGCAGGTCACCCTTCGTCACGTCCACCGCCACGCCAGTACCCGATGCGAACGCTCTCGGAGAGCCACCCTTGCACCTTCGCCGGCAGTTCAGCCCGTTCCGCCTCCTGGCAGGACGCCTCCAGCTCGGCGAGCCCGTCCGCGAGCGGCAGCTCCGCCAGCAGCCGGAGCAACGCGGCGTGCAGGGGCTCCAGCTCCCGGGTGAGGAGCTGCGTGCCCAGCCGCCCGAGCAGGCGCGAGGTCGCCTCGGGTCGCCGGGGAGGCAGGGGCGCCGACCGCACGCCGGCCCCGTGGACCAGCTCGGCACGCAGCGCGCAGAGCGGCCAGTGCTCGGAGACGATCGCGAACGCCGGGTGGGGCTCGAGCCGGATCTCCGCGGCCGTCGGGCCGTCGAGCATCATGGGATCGAGGACCGGGACCTCCGGTGCGAGGAGGATGGCCCTCCAGGCGGCATCGATCGCCACTGCCTCGAGGAGCACGTCGCGCGGCACGCGCACGCCCTCCGACCCGGTGGCCACCTGCGCCGGGAGCGCCAATTCCAGAAATGCCGGGAAGCCGTCGCCCGCCCGCTGGATGTCGGCGCAGCGGGGCGGGTGGGACGAGAGGAAGCGCGCCGCCCAGCCGTTGAACTCCCAGTATCCGAGGAGGTTCGCCACCAGGGGGTAGTCCGTCTGCAGCGCGGTGAGCAGTCGGAACCAGTACTGTCGGTGATAGACCGCGATCCGGTCCGCCGCCGCGAGCCGGGATCCGGGGAGGACCTCGACCCGGAGCGCCTCGGGGTAGGCCTCCGTCCTGGCGCGAAGGGTCCCCGAAGCGCGTTCAAGCGGGGCCTGCAGCACATCGCCGAACGCCGCCTGGAACTCCCCCAGCCAGGACGGTGGCGCGCGTCCGGTCACGCTCGCGCCTCGAGCGCCAGCTCGACCTCGGCGATCACCTCCGGCAGGGGAGGGATGTTGCCGTCCCACTCCAGGAGGGTCGGGAACGGCCCTCCCATCTTCCAGGCGTCGGCGTACAGGCGCCAGACCTCCGCGCATACCGGCTGGTCGTGGGTGTCGACGATGGTTCCGTTCGGTTCCCGGGTGTGTCCTGCCAGGTGGACCTGGAGGACGCGGTCGAAGTCGATGGCCCGCAGGTAAGCCAGCGGGTCGAAGCCGTGGTTCACGCTCGACACGTAGATGTTGTTCACGTCGAGCATGAACCAGCACCCGGATGACGCCACCACCGACGTGTAGAACTCCCACTCGGTCAGGGTGGAGCGCCGGAACTCCAGGTAGGTGGACAGGTTCTCCAGGCCGAAGGGCCTTCCCAGCCGGTCCTGCACGTGGCGCGCCCGCTCCGCGGCGAGCTCGACCAGCTCCGGGACGTAGGGAGTCGGGAGGAGGTCGTGGTGGGAGACGCCGTGGGCGCCGGTCCAGCAGAGATGATCGGTCACGAACGGCGCGTCGACCGCGTCGGCGAGCCGCACCAGGCGATCCAGGTAGGCCTCGTCGAGCGGCGCCTCGCCGAGCAGGTTCAGGCCCACTCCGTGGAGGACGATGGGGTAGCGCTGCCGGATCCGCTCCAGATGGAGCAGGGGCAGCGCCGCCCCGTTCATGAAGTTGTCGCTGATGATCTCGAGGTAGCCCAGGGCGGGCCAGTGCTCGAGGAGGTGGGCGTAGTGGGCCGGGCGGAGCCCGACCCCCAGAGCGTCCCGAGCTACCAGACCACGTACTCCGCAGACTCGGCGACAGGGAGCGCGCGAACGTAGTCGACCACGCGCTTGATCTCCGCCTTCGAGAGCTGTGCACGGAAAGTCGGCATGTTGGTGTACGACGTTCCGTTGGAGTTGTGCCCCTGGGTGCCGAAGGCGACCGTGGAGAGCAGGCGCTCCGCGTTCTCCGGGGTCTGGGCCTGGAAGGCGGCGACCCGATCGGCGCCCGTGCCCGGCTTCACGACGAGTTGGAAGGATCCAGCGACCGCGCCGTGGCACCCCTTGCAGGAGGTGGTGAAGATGGCAGCGCCCATCGACCCCTTGTCGGCGATCGAGTCGACGCAGCTGAAGCCCTCGCAGGTGTTCATGCCCGCGCAGGAATGATCGGTCAGTACGCCGAAGCTCCAGGAAACGCCCTTGCAGCTGTTGTTCCCGGCGCACCAGGCGTGGGTCTGGAGGTAGCCGTTGCGGGAGGTGCAGAGCGTCTGGAACCCGGCCAGCGCGGCCGGCGGGTCGTCGTAGGAGGGGATGGTGTTCGCGACCGTGTTGTTGTACGTGGCCGGAGTGCAGCTGGCGGGCGTGTCGTTGTTGGAGCTCGTACAGCCGGCCACGCCGCCAGCTCCGACGAGGCCGGCGAGCGCCGACGAGACGAGCTTGGACGATGCGACCGGGCGACGGGATGCGGTCTTCGAAGCGAGCGGATTCATGGCGATACCTCCCAGGTTGAACGGGAATGGCGAAAGTGGACCCTCCCGGTCGACTTAATCCGCGAAGTCGCGTGGCAACTGCGGCATTGTGTCGCACGATCGGAGGGGGCCGCGGGCCGGCTCACTTGAGGCTGGTCGCGAAGGCGACGGGCTGCGCGGGCGTGCTGACCAGCGGTGCGCCGGCGCGACTCACGGTGACCCGGGTCTCCCAGGCGCCCGTCATGCTGAAGCTCACCTTGCCCTCGTAGAGACCGCTCGCGACGATCGTCGGGTTCACGTTTCCAGCGGAGCCGTGCCCCATCGACGGCATCCACGGATCGATGGCGATGCTCGCGTCGTCCACCGGTGTGAAGGTCATGCCCGCATCGCTGCTCGAGTAGAGACGCAACGCGATGGGATTCAGCCCGACGACCGGAGCACTCGCGAAACTCATGCTGAGGACGTAGCTCGTCGCACCCATTCCCGTCCCCACCGCGAAGCTCTTGCCGTAGCCCGTGTCCGTGACCGTGAGCGCGGCAAAGCTCGCCGTGACCGGCGAGCCACCCGACGGCGTCAACGTCAGCGTCGCCGACCAGGTGCCAGGCATCTGGAAGAGCACGCCGGTGCGGTAGAGCGCATCGGCGGCGTCGTACGCGAACGGGCCGGTCACCGGGCAGCTGTGCTGCATGGTTCCCATGTCCATCATGGGCCGTAGGATCAGCCCCGCGTTGGTGACCGGGACGCCGGTGGCCGTCGTGGTCACCGTTGCGTAGATGGCGTTGGAGCCCGTCCCGAGCGTCCGGTCAGCGAGCAGTTCCACGGTGTAGGTTCCAGCGACGGCCGTACCGAGGCTCACCTTGTTCGACGGGGATGCGGGTGTGGAGCCCCCGCAGGCGGCCAGCGAGAGAGCCACGATCGAGCTAAGGAGTGCGAGGGTATTCTTCACGTTGGACTCCCTATGGAAACGGGGTGACGCGCCCCCGGCCCGGGGTCTGGTGGCACGAGTTGCAGCCCCCGTACTGAACCTGGACCCCCATGGTCTGGATGGCGTCCTGGTAGGACACCGACACGGAGAGTGGGAAGGCGACCGCATCGGCGAGGTAGAAGTTGCCCGCCTGGTTGGTCTTGAGGTTCACGGTGCGGCCGTTCGCATCGGTGACCGCGACGGTGGCGCCCTGCAGTCCCTCCGACGCGGAAACGTGGGGGCCGCTGAAGACCGTCCCGGCAACCGTCCAGGTCTTTGCGCCTCCCTGGGCCGAATGGCATGAGAGGCAGTCCTCGCCCGGATACATGAGCGGACCCTGGTCGGGGGCACACCCGGCCGCGAGCAGCAGCACCGCCGGCAGGAAGCGACGCAGCCCGGTTCTTCGAGTCCACGTCCACGGGAAGGAGAAGGACGATCGATGGGAAGGCACGGCCTTCGTCTTGTCCCGAAGCGGCGACGATCGCCTGCGGCAATTTGCCGCTGCGGAATAAGCGGACGCTTGCGCTCCCTCCCGCTTACGCAGAACCGGCAACCGATGACGCCCTCGACTCCCGTACCGCTCGTCGCGCTCTGCGCCATCCTGACGGCGCTCTCCCCGTCCCGGGCCCGAGCCGAGGTCCGGCTCCTCGATCAGGACCTTGTGTTCCACGCCCAGGCTACGGGTGGGACCCCGCAGGCCGAGCCACCAGCCCAGAAGCCGCCGGCTCTCGACTTCGATCTGCTCGGACCGTCGAAGGCCGCTCCTGCGGTGGATGACAGCACCCTACGCCTGCGTCGGACCCTTCTCGACTGGCATCAAGGCATCGGCCTGGGCATGTTCGCGCTCCAACTGGCCACCACGGTGGTGGGGCAACTCAACTACGACGACAAGTTCGGCGGGGCCAACACCAACAAGTATGCGACCACGCACTCCGTCCTGGCCTACGCCACCTTCGCGACCTTCGTGACCGCCGGCGTCCTGGCGCTCGTGACTCCCGCGGCGCCGCAGAGGCGCGACGGATTCGACCGCATCGACCTCCACAAGATCGCCATGTTCACCGCTGCCGGCGCCATGGCCGGGCAGATCGTCCTGGGTATCTGGACGTCGGGCCGGGAAGGCAACCAGAACCAGCAATCGGTCGCGATGGCCCACCTTGTGCTCGGATACGTCACGCTCGCCGCCGTGGGCACGGGCGTCGGGGCGCTGGTCTTCTAGGGGGCCCCGCGATGACCACCGCGATCCTCGCGCTGCTCCTCTCCGCCGGGCTACCCGCGGGAACCGTCCTCTCCCTCGACGCCGCACAAAGCGAGATCCGGTACACCGTCGTCCACAAGCTGCACCAGGTCGAGGGCAGGTCCCGGGAAGTCGAGGGGAAGGCCGTCGTGCGGGAGGAGAGCCTCGTCATCAGCCAGGTTCGGGTCCCGGTCGCGTCCTTCCGTTCCGGCGACGCCAACCGCGACTCCCACATGCTGGAGGCCGTGCAGGCAGGCTCCTTCCCGTTCGCCACGTGGAAGGGGGTCATCCGGCTCGGGCCGGGCGGGGAGGTCCCAGCCGCGCCCGCCGTGATGGACGGCGAGGTGGAGTTCCACGGGGTGAAGCGGAGCCTCTCGGTGCCGATCCGGATCACCGCCCAGCCCGACGGCAGCCTGCGCGTCCAGGCCACCTTCGACGTGAGCCTGGATGCGCACGGCGTCGATCGCCCGTCGCTGCTCTTCGTGAAGGTGAACGACGCCTGCAGCGTGGCGGTCGATATCGTCCTTCGACGCTAGGTCGACTTCACGAGGGGCTTGCCGCAGCCGCAGTTGCCCGGCTTGAGCGACGCCGACTTGCACGTGCAGGACGGCCCGCATCCGCAGGCGTAGGGCGTCTTGAAGGTCTGCTCGGGCTTGCTCCCGGGCTTGACGGTGACTTGGCCATTCTCGACCTTCGTCACCTTGGCCTTCACCATGTCGTGGCCGCAGCCGCACTTGGCCGGCTTGGCCGAGATCCCCGGTGTGCAGTGGCACGACTCCCCGCATCCGCAGACGTAGACGGAGTCTCCGACCTTCAGGACCGGCGACTTCGCGGGAGCGGCCTTCTCCGCCTTGGTCGGCGCAGGGGCGGCCGGTGCGGCCCTGTCGTCGGCCTGTGCGACGCCAGCGAAGAGGAACGTGAGGCCGAAGGCAGCGGTGATGAACACGGTTCGAATCGTCGTCATGGGTGACTCCCTGTGGGCGTCCAGTGCATCTCGACCGCCCTGCAGGCGGATCCTGCCGAGAGCTGCGACAATCCGCCACCCCCGCCCGCGCCATGGCGCGGATTCTTCAATTGCTCCGGAACGATAACGGGATGACGATCTGCACGTCCACCCCCGGTGGCGCGAACGGCGCCGCGTCCTGCACCGCGGCGAGAGCCGCGGCGTCCAGGATTTCGTAACCCGATCCCTCCCGCACGACGAGGTCGCGGATCCGCCCGTCGGCGAGGAGGATGAAGGCGATCCGGACCTTGCCCTGCCAACCGGCGCGTCGGGCGGAAGAAGGATAGACGAGCGTTCGCCCGATACCGGCTCTCACGGCGGCGAGGTCGGACGGGCGAGCCGGGACGGGCGCGGGAGCGGCCGAGAGGACCCCAGCGGGATCGCCGCCGGGCACGCCGCCCACGACACCGTCGGGGCGGCCACCGTCCCCTGCCGTGGCGCCCTCACCGACCTCGCCCGTCGGCACCGCGTCGTTCGGATCCTCCGGCGAAGGCTCTGGGAGGCGCTCCGCGACCAGCCTCGGCTGGACCATCCGCGCCGGGGCCTGGGGCGCCTTGGCGACCTTCGGCGGAGCCGCCAGCGGCCGGCCCAGCGCGGGCGGGGGCGTGAGCACGCGGGCGTGAGGCTGGACGAGCACGACCGGGATGACGCGCTCCGGCGGGGGCGACGCGGTCTTCGGGCTGCCCGGAATGGCATTGAACCCGAAGACAGCGAGGACATGGACGATGACGGAAGCCAGCAGGATCGCCGGCACCCTGACCAGGGAGGTGCGCCGTCGGCGAACGCCAGCGAACGTCACCTTCGAGGAAGCGATCTCACTCATGTCTCGCTCGTGCGGTCATTCGTGGCGGGAAGGCCATAACGAGCGCGGCCCGAAGCGAGGCTGCGGCAATTCGTCGCATAGGGGTTCGGCGCGTTCGGCGAAACGCATCACCGCCGTGCAAGCGCTGGCGCCGTCGGGACGCCGAAGTCCGTCAGAATGGCTCGATGGAAGTGCACGACTCACATGCAGGCTTGGATGCTTTCGCCGATGCGTGCTACGACGGCGGCAAGCGTGCTACTGAGTATCCAGCTCGCCTTCCCCTGACCGGACCTTTCCAGCGATGTCGACGTCACTGCGCTCCCTTCTCCTTGCCGCCGTCCTGGCGTTCCCGGTGGATGCGCGCGGACACGACCTCTGGCTCGAACCTCAGGGGGATGCGCTCGTACTTCGTTACGGGCACCGCGGGGGGGACCTCCTCGACCTCGACGGCTCGAAGATCAAGATCGTCCGCTGCCGGCGCGAGACCGGGCCAGTGACCGATGTGCGGGCGGTGTCGAAGTCCGGACCGAAGGAGCTTCGCACGCCGGCGCGATGCGACGTCGCGAGCGCATTCCTCGACGGAGGCTACTGGTCTCTCACGCCCGACGGTGAGAAGAACCTCCCCAAGGACAAGGTCCCGGACGCGGTGCGCTCCTGGCAGTCGAAACAGTTCGCAAAGTGGGTGGATGCTCGTTCCAAGGTGGCCGGCGCGGTACTCGGTGACGAACTGGAGGTCGTGCCTGCTTCCGATCTCTCCCGGGTCCACCAGGGTGAGAAGGCCACCTTCCGGGTTCTCTGGCAGGGTAAGCCGGTTGCAGGTGCCGTCCTCGCCGTCGACCACAAGCCGCTGGGTGAGACCGACGCGGCCGGGGAGTGCCGCGTGAAGGTTCGGGCGCCCGACGTGGAATCCGTCTCCGTGACGCTGAAGCGTCCGCTCGGCGGCCCCGAGGCCGACACCCTGACCGCAGAGGCCAGCCTGACCTGGGAGGTCGCGAGGTGAAGCCCTGGGCATGCCTGGCCGCGCTTGCGCTCACGGGGCTCCCTGTCCCAACCTGCGCCCACGAGGTGCTTCACGTGGTCCAGCGTGGCCGAGCCGTGGCCGTCCACGCCTGGTTCCCCGATGGAGAGGACCTGGCCTACGTCCAGGCGGAAGTCTTCTCTCCAGCCGACGAGAAGATTCCCTACTGGAAAGGGCGTACGGACCGGAGCGGGTGGCTGGCCTTCGTCCCCAACGTCCCCGGCAAGTGGCGCGTTCGAATCATCGACAACTCTGGCCACGGGCTCGACACGCTCGTGGACGTGGCGACGCTCGACGGCGCGGCGGCCGAGAAGGGGAGCACCTCAAGCGGTCCCCGAACGTTGGATGTCATGATGCGACCGCTGGTCGGGGTCGCCGTCATTGGGGCGATCTTCGGGGTCCTCTACCTCCGCGGCCGAAGGAGACGGTCCTGAGCGGCGCCGGTCTTCTGGTTCGTGGGTTGGCCGCGGCGTTGGTGCTGGCTGTTGCAGTCCCCTGCCACGCCCACCATGGGAGCGCCGGCGTCGGCATGGCGGGTCCGGAGGGGCCCGGCGCCGCCATCGAGACCACGTCCCCCATCCCTCTTCCGCAGGGCGCGGTCTTCTTCATGGTGAAGTCCGAGTACGTGCCGTTTCGGCAGTTCGACTTCGCCCAGCCGGTGAACAAGGTCTACTCCCTCTTTGACACGCTCGTGGCCGGCTACGGCATCACGCCCTGGCTCAGCGGGTACCTGTTCTTGCCCTACAACGTGAAGTCACAGGACGGCGTGGGCACGAACGTGGGCCTCGGTGACCCTGGGCTCTACGTGAACTTCGCGTTCAAGTACGACGAGGGCTTCCGCCTCGTGCCGGCGAAGGAAAGCCTCGACGAGCTGATGGACTGGCACTTCTCGGTCTTCGGGTACGCCACAGTCCCGATGGGGCCGACAACCGCGGCCACGCCCGCTCTGGACTGGTACCCGCCCGACATGCAGACGGGGTTCGGGTCACTGAGCTTCCAGGTCGGCGTCGCGGTCGCGAAGCAACTCTCCGCCGACTTCACGTGGCTGGCCGACGCCAGCTACCAGTACTTCCTGCCCCACACCTACCCATTCACCCGATACCAGTTCGGCGCCGAATCCAGGGTCAACACCGCCGTCGCCTACCGGGCCGTCGCGTCTCCGGGCTTCCGGCTCGACGTCGCCGGGGAGCTCAATCTGCTCAACTTGCAGCGGGATCAGGAGCGGAACGAGGCGAGCGTCATGGAGCCCCTCCTGGCTTCGGGCGGCACTGTCCTCTACGCGGGCCTCGGGGTACGCGCCTACATCGGGCGCTTCTCGGCAGCACTCGCGGCCCGAACTTCCTTCGCCCGGTGGCTGAACGAGGGCGCCTACCAGCAGGGCTCCGAGGGACTCGAATGGGTTCGGGTGGCCCTCACACTCTCGTACGTCTTGCCGCTGTAGACGGCCTCGGCGTCAGCGCTTCATCAGCAGGACGCTCACTGCCTTCACGACCACCTCCACCTCGTCCCCGGGCTTCAGTCCCAGTTCCTCCAGGGAGTCGACGGTCATGACGGATGCCATCTTCGATCCAGCCGGGATGGTGAGCTTCACCTGGGCCATGACCGAGCCCTTCTTGACCTCGGTCACGGTTCCGACGAGTTGGTTTCTTGCGCCGATCTTCATGTGATCCTCCTTCGGTTGGACTTCAAGAGTGGCGTTTCCGGAGGATGCGGGCCGCTTCGACCGCCACCTTCAGCTTCCCCCGGGCGATCTCCGCTGAGGCGACGGGGTTGTCCGCGAACGTCGCGAAGCCGCAGTCCGGGTTGAGGAGCACCCGCTCCGGCCCGAACACGTCCACGGCGTGCTGCGCCCGGCCCAGCACGACGTCGAGCGACTCGATCTCCGGGATCTTCTGGTTCACGATGCCCACGCCGATGCGCTTCTCGCGAGGGATCTCGGCGAGGACCTCCATCTCGCCTGCTCGCGGAGTGGCCATCTCCAGGAAGAGCGTCCCCACCGGTGCGCGGGCCAGCAGGCCTACGAGCGGTCGATAGTCCCCTCGCAGCGCCACGGTCTCGTCCGGCGTCCAGTTGCCCCGGCACACGTGAAGCGCGAGCCGCTCCATCGGCAGGCCCCGGGTCACCCGTGAGAGCAGGTCCTCGGCGAATGCCAGTTCTTCGGGCGTGTCCTTCCGCGCTCCGAGCGCGCCGCACATGAAGGTTCGGTTCCCGGCCACGGCCCCGCCGAACACGACCTCCGACAGGACCGGTTCGTCGAGCTGGACGAGCGCCGCGCCGGAAGCGAGCAGGAAGTGGATCTCCTCGCGCAGGACACGCACGACGTCCACCGCCAGAGCCTCCCGGTCGGCGTAGGCCATGTCCGAGATGCACTCCATCCACATGGTCCGGGTGAGGAGGTAGGGCCCTGGAATCGCCACCTTCAAGGGCAGCGACGTGCGTCGCTTCACGAATTCGAGCTCGTGGACCGCGATGGGTCGCGAGCGCGAGAGGGGCCCGAGCACTGCCGGATGCCGGACCTTCCCTGCCGGGACGTCGAGGGCCCGGAGCTCTCGCTCGAACTCCTCCGGGTCCTCGACGTAGGGCATCAGATCCGTGATGGGAACGAGCTGGCAGTTGTCGAGACGCGAGGCGACGAAGCTCGCGTAGTTGTCGCGCCGCTGCTCGCCGTCGGTGACGACGTCGACTCCCGCGCCGACCTGGGCGTCGAGGGAGAGCTGGACCGCATCGTCGGCCGTTGCCTGGAAGTCGCCCTCGGGCAGGCGTCCGTCCAGGTACTCGTGGAGTGCCTGGAGCATCCAGCGGGGCCGGGGCCAGCTCCCGATCCCCATCACCGCGAGCGGGGGGATGGACGGGGCGGGCGCCGGGGACGGAAGCGAGTCGGGGATCCATACCGGCAGGCTCTCCCGCCCTGGCATGCGAGCGCGCGCCGGCGCCTCCGGGGCAGGGGGCGAGGCCGCGGCGACGAATCTACCCTTCGAGACGAGGAACCTGTACCTGCCTTCCCCGCGGTCCTCCGAGACCAGCTCGTTCCCGGTCATCCGGCACCAGGCGGGAAGGTCCTCGCAGACCGACGCCTCGGACGAGGCGATCTCCAGGATCTGCCCCTCGTGGAGCGGATCGATGTGCTGCCGGATGAGCAGGAGCAGGCCGCTCCCGCAGTCGAGCGTCCCGCCGTCGAAGCTCGCCGACGGCGTGGGAACCTTCCGGTCATCGGAGGCCACGATGGGGTCCCTAGTAGGAGATGCAGGGAGCGCCGGAGGAGAGGAACTCGACCACCTTGGCCCCTCCCACGATGGTCGCGCCCTCCACCAGCGACTTCTCGTCGAGGCCTCTCTTCTTGAAGCAGGGGGAGCAGACGAAGATCTTGCCTCCACCGTTCACGAAGTTGGAGAGGAGATCCCGGAGCGGGGCGAACCCCTCCTCGTGGATGTCGTCGGCATAGCCCTTCACGGCGAGGCGGACGGCTTCGGTCGAGAGGAACACCATCGTCTCCTGGGAAGACCCGACGGCGGCGTTCGCCACGACGAATCCCACCGTTGCGCGGTCGGCGTCGTTCTTCGCGTTCGTGATCGAGACACAGAGCTTTCCAGCCATGTCGTCACTCCTTGGATCGAATGAGGTATCGGGGTGGAGATGCGGAGAGGAGCGCGTGCCCCGTCATCCGGCACCAGGCCGGGATGTCGTGGGGCGCGCCGAGGTCGGTGGCCGTGAGCTCCAGCACCTTGCCGGGTCCGAGAGCGCGCATGCGCTGGAAGAGCAGGAAGACCAGCTCGCCACAGCCCATGTCGCCCGCGTCCCAGGCCTCGTCGGCCAGGACAGGCTGGATCATCGCTGCCACGCTCCTCGAAGGGGGATCGAAGGACACTGGATTGGACTGGGGAAGCCCACGGCTTCCGGGCCTCTCGGCCTCAGGACTCCAGGGGGCTGCGCGACTCGATGTCGGTCACGACGATCACCTCCGATCCATCGGGATTCCTAGCACGTTGCTGAAGGAGGGCGAAGGCGACCGAGGCGACGTCCGGGCCTGCGTCCTGAAGCCGCCCGACGGTTCCACCGCGCACGCAGGAGTCGAGGAGCCCGGCCTCATGGGCTGCACCTGTCTGGGATGTGCTGCAGCCTTTGAAGGCAAGCACTCTTTGCCCTTGACCAGACGCGCACGCGGTATATACGATATCAGTACGTATGACATACTCGCGCCGACCCCCGGAACCCGAGCCCTTCTCCACGACCACCGAGAAGCTGATGCAGACGTTCCGGATGTCGCGGGACTTGGTCTCGTTCCTGAAAGGGGAGGCCAGCGCCAGGGGCAGCGACCTCACCGCCTACGTCACCCGCGTGCTGGAAGGCCTGCGTAACTTCTACGGCCTACCGGCGCCGGCCGCGCACATCCTCGAAGAAGATCGCAAGGCGCTCGGCGTCGATCGCGCGGACTACCTCCACCATCTGCTCTACGAGCGCAGCATCGCCGTGCGGGAGAAGGGCCCGGGGTTCGACTCCCCACGGAAGAGGAGGTGACCCGTGATCGACCTCGCACCGGACGGCTTCGAGACGCTGTGGGACGCCCGAGACGTCGCCCGCTACCTGAAGGCGAGTCGCTCCTGGGTCTACCAGAAGGCCGAGTCAGGCTTGCTGCCGTACGTGAAGGTCGGTGGGCTCGTCCGGTTCGTACCGGGGCGCATCCGCGAAATCGCCATGGCCTCGGCAGGAACGCCGGGCACGGGGCAGCGAGGGTAGGGGAAGGAGTCCGCCATGGCCTCGCCCTACCTCAAGGACGGGAAGTGGTACCTGCGCTGGAAGGACGACTCCGGCCGCTGGCGCGGGATGGTCTCGACGGCGCGCACGAAGGCCGAGGCGCGGCGGCTCCAGGCCGAGCTCGAGCGAAGGGCCGAGCGGGTTCGACTCGGCGTCGAGGCTGCGCTTCCCGAGGACGGCGGCGGCTCGCTCGCCGACCTCATGAAGTGGTGGCTCAAGAACTACTCAAAGCCGCTCGCGTCCCACGTCACGAACGAGAGCGCCATCCGGACCCACATCCTCTCGTCCGACCTGGCTCCGCTTCCGCTCACCGCCATCACCGCTGGCCGCATCGAGGCCTTCCTGCAGGCGAAGAGCACCAAGGTCTCGCCGCAGATGGTGAACCACGTCCGCGGGTATTTCTCGCGGGCCTTCAACGCCGCGCGCCGGGCCGGTCGCTTCCCGGGGGCGAATCCCACGCTCGACGTGCGCAAGCGGAAGATCCCGAAGCGGAAGCCCGACTACCTGCGCCCCCACGAGGTTCCGCTCCTCCTGTGGGCGCTCGACCCGCGCTGGAGGCCGCTCTTCGCGACGGCCGTCTACACCGGTCTACGCAAGGGCGAGCTGCTCGCGCTGCGGAAGTCGGACGTCGACCTCCCGCGCCAGATGCTGATGGTGGCCCGATCCCACGAGCGCGACACGACGAAGGGCGGCCACGCCGACGGCATCCCCATCGCGACCGAGCTCCTGCCCTTCCTGCGGATCGCCATGGCGGCCTCTCCCTCGGGGCTGGTCTTTCCGCGTCCCGACGGAACCATGATGCGACGGGACGTGAACCTCGAGATGACGCTCCGCCGGGCGCTGGGCCGCGCGGGGGTGGTGGAGGGGTACAAGCACACCTGCCGCAAGAAGGGCTGCGGACACGAGGAGGCGGCAGCCGATCAGGAGACCAGGCGCTGCCCCGAGGACCGCCGGAAGCTCTGGGTGAAGCCGGTGGTCCGGCCGATCCGGTTCCACGATCTGCGCCACACGACGGCGAGCCTGCTCATGATGAACGGCGCGAACCTGCCCGCCGTGCAGCGCATCCTTCGCCACAGCGACCCGAAGATCACGACCGAGCTCTACGGGCACCTCGCTCCGGAGTACCTCCGGGCGGAGGTCGATCGCCTCAGCTTCGGGCCGGCAGTGGCGCGATTTGCTACGCCGGTGCTACGGGCGGTGCCGGGGGAGAAGAAGAAGGCCGGCGACGCCTCGGAGAACCCCGAGTCGTCACCGGCCGTTGAACTGGAGCGGGAAACCGGATTCGAACCGGCGACCCTCAGCTTGGGAAGCAACGGGCTGGACCCAACAACGATCACAACGGTCCCCCAAGGTGCCGAATCGTCAGGGCCGGAGACTCCGAGCGCGCCCCAACCGTCGCAGCGAGTCACGTCGAACCCCAACCGTTGTTCTACCCGGCTTCTACCGGGCCCTCCACGCGGTTCCCCAATCTCGTTCCACCTGCTGACCGTGAGGGAAGCGGCGAGCGTCCTCGGAGTATCCACGGCGACCATCTACAAGCTCTGCGCTTCAGGCCAGGTGCGCCACTTCCGCCTGGCGAACGCGATTCGCATCGTTCCGAGCGACCTTGAGGCACTCCTGGTCCGTCGATAGGTCCGCCAGGAGCGGCCGCAAGCCCGGCCCCTTCGCGGACAGCGGAGGGAAATGCCCCCCCCGGGGGGGGCGGGGTATGTGGGGGACGCCGGGCGTAACCTGCAGCTTCAGAGGCCTTCCGGAAGCGGGCCCACTTCAACAGTTTCGACGGGAAGACACCAAGTCGGTATCCGCATCACGGGTTTGGGTGCGCTCGATCTTCGCAGTCCACCAGATTGCATTTGTTTTAGGCGCGCGGAAATGCTCGCGGCGGCCATGCCAGAAGCACCCGTCCACGAATACGGCGACCTGTTCCCTGCGAAATACTACGTCAGCGTGGTGGCGAAACGCCGGGGCTGCCCGGCAGTTCTTCATGTAACGCAAGCCCAACGCACGAAGCGCCGCGCGAAGTTCTTCCTCGCATTCCGTCCATCCACGCTTCTGTCGCTGCATACGCTAGCGAACAGCGCTCGACGACGCCACGGGTGCATCGGACCAGGAACCCTGCGGGGGGCTTCGCCTGTTACTTCGGCGTCGTGTCATCGAGGAACTTCTTCAGCGGCGCCAAGTCGTGCTCCCAGACAAGGAACACGCCGTGAGTCTTCTGGACGTCAACGAGGTTAACGAGTTCGAATACCCCGGCCAACACTGCGGCCGTCACGACCTGAGCGCCGAAATTCTTCGCCCAAATGTCCGCCTTGCCCCCGGCGTCATTGATCAGCCGCTTGATACTGTTGACGCTGCTGTTCGAGACCTTGCACTCGATCGCGAGAAGCCGGCCGTCGTTCAGGCGGACTGCGACATCGCAGTCCTTTCCCGCTAGAAGCGCATTCCTCGTGAACTCACCGCGAGCAACATTGTCTAGCGACTCGATGTGTCGGCGCTTCGGCCTCGGGATCTCCGTGTACCCGTAACTGACGAGCGCATCCGCGATCACAGCTTGCTGCTTCTTGCTCGCTTCGTTCCGCATCTCGGTACGGGTACGCTCCACAGCCCACAACCCAGCGGTCCACTCGGTAGCCGCTTGGAGTTCGTTGGGAGTCGGAGCCCTATTCTGGGTGATCCACGGGAATCTCACCGGATCCCAGGCGGCCCTCAGTACAGTGGCAACGCGCGCAGCGGCCTTGGCCGTCATCTTCTTCCCAACGCCTTCCCCGACAAGGGTTTCGAGGTCATCCTCGCTTACGGGGGGGCCCGCAAGGAACCTGGCTGGCCCTACAAGTTCTTCGCCGCTCACGAGATGTGACCCGCCTTTGCTCTGGAGAAGAGGGCCAGGCTGGGATCAGGATCCGGGATGGAGTAGCTGGCAGGGATCCTGAGGCGATGAGTTGCTGATGCGCATCGCCCTCGACGGCCAGCCCGAGG
>CAIVAR010000005.1 GCA_903904005.1 uncultured Anaeromyxobacter sp. | reverse complement strand
CGGACCTCGGTGCCGGGGATGGGCGGGCCCACCGTGCCGATCTTGTTCTTGCCGATCCGGTTGACGAAGGTGCCGGCCGAGGTCTCGGTGAGGCCGTAGCCCTCCAGGATCGTGAAGCCGAGCAGGTGGAAGAACCAGTTGATCTTGGGGGAGAGCGGGGCGCCGCCCGACACGAAGAGGCGCATCCGGCCGCCGAAGCGGGCCGCCAGCACCGCCGCCAGCTTCGGGAAGACCAGCTTCTCGCCGATGCGGAAGCCGGCCGTCTTGACCTCCATGCCCTTGGCCTTGCCGTCGGCCCAGGCCTCGAAGCCGTTGATCGCGAGCCCGAAGAGCCAGCCCTTGATCCCGGGCGTGGCGAGACCCTTCGCCAGGACGGCGTCGTAGGCCTTCTCGAAGATGCGCGGCACCGACGGCATGACCGTCGGCCGGACCTCGCCGGCGTTGTCGACGATCTTGTCGATCGACTCCACGAAGGCCGCGGTGGCCCCCTCGCCGAACCACACCGCCTCGATCACCTTGGCGAAGGAGTGGGCCATCGGGAGGAACATGAGGACCGTGTCGTCCTTGAGGACGAGCTGGAGGCCGGCGACGGCCTCGGCCTCGTAGGTCCAGGCCCCGTGGGTGAGCACGACGCCCTTGGGGTTGCCGGTGGTGCCGGAGGTGTAGAGGTAGGAGGCGGGGTCGCTGGGCTTCACCGCCGCCACGCGCGCCGCGTGCGAGCCGGGGTTCTGCTCGCGGAAGGCGATGCCCCGGTTCTCCACCGCCGCGAGCGTGTGCTCGTGGGTGGCCTCGGGGTCGCCGAAGAAGCGGATCACGCCCTTGAGATCCGGCAGGCGGGCGGCCTCCTCCCGGATCTTGGCGGCCTGGTGATCGTGGTCCACGAAGATCCACGAGGACCCGGCGTCCTGGAGGATGTACTGCACCTCGTGGGCCGGGTTCGACTGGTAGATGGGAACGGTGATGGCGCCGGCCGCCATGATGGCCAGGTCGGCGAGGATCCACTCCCCGCAGGTGTCGGCCAGGATGGAGATGCGGTCGCCCGGCTTCACGCCCAGCGATCCGAGACCGTCGGCCACGTCGCGCACGCGGCGCCCCATCTCCTTCCAGGACATCGTCTGCCAGGTTCCCCCGCGCTTGAAGGTGAGCGCGGTCGCGTCGCCCCGGCGGGCCACCTGGTCCTCGAAGACCTGCACGAGGTTTCTCTTTGTCGTGGTCATGTGTGCTCCCTGGGAGAAGGCTACTTCATCTGGGCGAGGACCGCGCGCGCCATCCCCTGCGCACGCCGCTCCTCGGGTGGATCGTAGGCGCCCACCTTCGCGCCCAGCACTTTGTCTATCTGCTTCCTGGCCTCGACGGGAAGATCTTCCTTGAGGTAGAGCTCGGCCAGGTAGACCCGGGCCCGGAGGTTCGTCGGTGAGTTGCGCAGCGCCTTGAGCAGCGCCAGCTGGCTCTTCTCCCAGTCGTACTTGGGCCAGGGGAGTTCGTAGTAGTAGCGCCCCCAGGAGACGTCGCCCCCGTAACCGTAGTAGGCCGGGTCGGCCGCCTGCGCCTTCTTCAGTCGATCGAGGTACTTCGACTCCATCCCGTCGAGGAGCGCCTTGATGATGCTGATCCCGATGGAGTACATGCCCACGCCCGCGGAGCCGTAGAACCATCCCTCGACCCGCGCGGGGTTCGCCTGCGTGGCGCGGTCGGACCAGTCCCAGGTGAGCTTCCCGAGCCGGGCCTTCTCCTCGCCCTTGAGGGACGGGTCGTCGGCGAGCCAGTAGTAGTGGCGCGCCATCCGCCAGAGAACCTCGTAGTCGTTCGGCGCGAGCTTCTCGGCCTTCTGGATGAGGGCGAGGTCGACGTCCATCTTGCCGGGCTCGTCGCGGATCACCCAGTTTGCGTCGATCTCGGCGAGGCGCGCGCCGAGCTCTCCGGCGGCCGGAGCAACTGCGGCCGGCGCTGGCAGGACTGCGGGTGCCGGTGCGGCCGGAGCCTGGGCGCGCGCGGACGGCGCGCAGAGGAGGAGGAGGGCGAGGACGGCGGCGGGGCGTGGGGACGCGTGGAAAACGAGCATTGGCTGGTTATTGCGCTTCCCGGGGCCCGCCGGCAAGCCCCTCACCGGTGCGCACCGCGTCATTCGATGCCGACCGCCCATCCGGGCCTTGCTGCCGCGCCCCGTCAGGGCCGTTACGCTCCACCGATGGCCGATCCCGTTCGCCGGTGTGCTTGGTGCGGAACCGACCCGCTCTACGTCGGCTACCACGACGAGGAGTGGGGCGTTCCGGTCCACGACGACCTCAAACATTTCGAATTCCTCATTCTCGAGGGAGCCCAGGCGGGGCTCTCCTGGATCACGATCCTCCGAAAGCGGGAATCCTACCGGGAGGCCTTCGCCGGCTTCGACCCGGAAAGGGTGGCCCGCTTCGGCCGGAGGGAGGTCGCCCGGCTGCTCGGGAACCCCGGCATCGTCCGCAACCGGCTCAAGGTGGAGGGAGCCGTCCGGAACGCCAGGGCCTTCCTCGCGCTCCGCGACGAGGTCGGGAGCTTCGACTCCTGGGCCTGGGGATTCGTCGGCGGAAGCCCCCTGCAGGCGCACCGGCGTGGACCCGGGGACGTCCCGGCCACCACCTCCGGATCGGACGCGCTCTCCCGGGATCTCCGCCGGCGCGGGTTCACCTTCGTCGGCTCGACGATCACGTACGCCTACATGCAGGCGGTGGGGCTCGTGAACGACCACCTCGCCAGCTGCTTCCGCCGGCGGGAACTCGCCCCTACTCCCACTCGATCGTCGCGGGGGGCTTCGACGAGATGTCGTAGACCACCCGGTTGATGCCCCTCACCTCGTTGATGATTCGGGTGGAGAGGCGCGCCAGCAGGTCGTACGGCAACCGGGACCAGTCGCCGGTCATGCCGTCGGTCGACTCCACGGCCCGGATGGCGCAGGTGAACTCGTAGGTCCGCTCGTCCCCCATCACGCCCACGCTCCGCACGGGGAGGAGCACCGCGAAGGACTGCCAGAGCTTCTCCTGGAGCCCGGCCTTCTTCACCTCGTCCTGGACGATGAGGTCGGCGCGGCGCAGGACGTCGAGCCGCTCCTCGGTGACCTCGCCGAGCACCCGGATCGCGAGGCCCGGCCCCGGGAAGGGTTGCCGCTGGACAGACTCGGCCGGTAGCCCCAGCTCCACCCCGAGGCGGCGGACCTCGTCCTTGAAGAGCTCGCGAAGCGGCTCCACCAGGGCGAGCTTCATCACGTCGGGCAGCCCGCCCACGTTGTGGTGGCTCTTGATGGTGGCCGACGGCCCCTTGAAGGAGACGCTCTCGATGACGTCGGGGTAGAGGGTGCCCTGCACGAGGAACTGGGCCCGATCCCCTTCCCGCGAGAGCCGCTCGACCTCCTCCTCGAAGACGGCGATGAACTCCCGGCCGATGATCTTCCGCTTCTTCTCCGGATCGGTGACCCCGGCGAGCTTCGAGAGGAAGCGATCCCGGGCGTCGACGGTGACGAGCGGCAGGTGGAACATCTGCCCGAAGACCTTCTCGACCTGCTCCCGCTCGCCGGACCGGAGGACCCCGTTGTCGACGAAGATGCAGCGGAGCCGGTCGCCGATGGCGCGGTGCACGAGCAGCGCGGCCACCGCCGAGTCCACGCCGCCCGAGAGCGCGCAGATGGCGTGCCCGGTGCCGACCTGGGCCCGGACCTGCTCGACGGCCACGTCGACGTAGGCCCGCATCGACCAGGAGCCGGAGAGGCCACAGACCCCCATCGCGAAGTTGCGGAGGATCTCGGCGCCCTTCGGCGTGTGGACCACCTCGGGGTGGAACTGGACGCCGAACATTCTCCGCGTCCGGTCCTGGACCGCCGCGAAGGGCGCGCTCGGGGTGGAGGCCACCGGCTCGAACCCGGGCGGCAGGGCCTCGACCCGGTCGCCGTGGCTCATCCACACGTCGAGCCGCCCGGGCAGGCCGCGGAAGAGCTCGCAGCCGGGCTGGGCGTCGATGGTGGCCGGGCCGTACTCGCGGTGCGCCGCCTTGTCGACCTTGCCGCCCAGCTCGTGGGCGATGAGCTGCAGGCCGTAGCAGATGCCGAGCACCGGCACGCCCAGCCCCCAGACGGTGGCGTCGACGCGCGGGCTGCCCTCGGCGAGGACGCTGGCCGGGCCGCCGGAGAGCACCACCCCCCGCGGGCCCCAGGCCTTCATGGCGGCGCCCGGCATGGTGCAGGGGTGGATCTCGCAGTACACGCCCAGCTCGCGCAGGCGCCGGGCGATGAGCTGCGTGTACTGCGAACCGAAGTCGAGGATGAGGATCTTCTCGCCGTGGATGTCCATGGCGTCCTAGCCCACCCGGTAGTTGGGGGCTTCCTGGACGATGATCACGTCGTGCACGTGGCTCTCCTTGAGGCCCGCCGCCGAGATCCGCACGAAGCGGGCCTTCTCCCGGAGCTCCTGGATGTCCTTCACCCCCAGGTACCCCATGCCGCTCTTCAGTCCGCCCACCAGCTGGAAGACGTTCATGGCGATGGTGCCCTTGTAGGGCACCCTCCCCTCGATCCCCTCGGGGACGAGCTTCTCGGCGTCGACCACGTCGGCCTGGAAGTAGCGATCGCGGGAGCCGTCCTTCATGGCGCTGATGGAGCCCATGCCCCGGTACGACTTGTAGCTGCGCCCCTGGTAGAGGATGACCTCCCCGGGGGCCTCCTCGGTACCGGCCAGCAGGGAGCCGATCATCACCGTCGACGCGCCGGCGGCGAGCGCCTTCACCACGTCGCCCGAGTACTTCACGCCGCCGTCGGAGATGATGGGCACGCCGTGCGCCATGGCGGCGCGCGCGCAGTCGTCCACCGCGGTGATCTGCGGGACGCCGACGCCGGCCACCACGCGGGTGGTGCAGATGGAGCCGGGCCCCACGCCGACCTTCACACCGTCCACCCCGGCCCGGCAGAGCGCATCGGTGGCCTCGGCGGTGGCCACGTTCCCGGCCACGAGCTCGATGCCCTTGAAGTTGCGCCGGGTGTCCCGAACCGCCTCGATCACGCCGGCGGAGTGGCCGTGGGCCGTGTCGATGACGATGACGTCGCAGCCCACCTTGAGGAGGGCGGTGATGCGGGCCTCGCGGTCCGGCCCCACCCCGACGGCGGCGCCGCAGAGCAGCCTCCCCAGCCGGTCCTTGGCGGCGTTGGGGTGCTTCTGGATCTTCTCGATGTCCTTGATGGTGATGAGGCCGCGCAGCTCGAAGGCCTCGTTCACCACCGGCAGCTTCTCGATGCGGTGGCGGTGGAGCAGGTCCTTGGCCTCGTCGATGGTCACCCCTTCACGCGCGGTGACGAGGTCCTTGGTCATCACCTGCTCGACGGTCTGCTCGAGGTTCCGCTCGAAGCGGAGGTCCCGGTTGGTGAGGATGCCGACCAGCCGTCCGCGCCGCGTCACCGGGATGCCGCTGATCCCGTTCTCCCGCATCAGCGCCACCGCTGCGGAGAGCTTCACCTCCGGCTCGACGGTGATGGGCTCGGAGACGATGGCCGACTCGTACTTCTTCACGCGGTTCACCTCGGCCGCCTGCCGCTCGACCGAGAGGTTCTTGTGGATGAAGCCCATCCCGCCCTCGGCGGCCATGGCGATGGCCATGCGCGCCTCGGTCACGGTGTCCATGGCGGCCGACACGATCGGCACGTGGAGGACGATGTTGCGGGTGAGCCGGCTCGCGGTCTCGACCTGCTTCGGGAGGACGTTGCTCTCGGCGGGAACGAGCAGGACGTCGTCGAACGTCAGGGCATCTCGAAGGTCGTCGCGGTTGAGCATGCCGCGATATAGTGGATGGGCCGCCTCGAGGTCAAGGCGATTGATTTTGCAGGCCTTTCTGCGGCCAAATCCGGCCACCACCCCGGAACGCGGGACGCCGGTGCGGGCGTCCGGTCCTTGCCAGGGACGGCGCGCCCCCCGAAGATTGGAGCGTGGCCGACGACGCGCATCCCCCGCCGACGCCTCCCCGCGTCGAACCCGGGGCTCCCGCGATCGAGATCGGCCTGCCGGATCGGCCGGTTCCCCCCTCCCGCCGCTCCCGGATCTCCATCGGGATCGACCTCGGCACCTCCAACTCATGCGCCGCGGTGGTCCAGAACGGACGCCCCCGCGTCATCCCCTCGCGCGACGGCTACAACACCATCCCGTCGATGGTCGCCCTCAACCAGCGGCAGCGCGTGGTGGTGGGGCGCAACGCCAAGGGGCAGCTGCTCTTCAGCCCCGCGCGGACGGTGCACGGGGCGAAGCGGCTGGTGGGGCGGGCTTTCGACTCGGCCGTCGTGCAGTCCATGCTCTCGCACTTCCCGTACGAGGTGGTCTCCACCGAGGACGGGTTCTGCGCCGTCCGGCTCGGCCCGCTCACCCTCTCGATGGAGCAGGTCCAGGCCCTCGTCCTCCAGGAGGTGAAGGGTGTCGCCGAGAACTTCCTCGGCGAGGAGGTCAACCGGGCCGTCATCACGGTTCCCGCCTACTACAGCGAGCGGCAGCGCGAGGCCGTGCGCCGGGCCGGGGCGCTGGCGGGGCTGCACGTCGAGCGGATCCTCAACGAGCCGACGGCCGCCGCCCTCGCCTACGCCTGGGGCCGGAACGTCCGGGAGCGGGTGCTCGTCTACGACCTCGGCGGCGGGACCTTCGACGCCTCGGTGCTCGAGCTGGCCGACCGCGTGTACCAGGTGGTCTCGACCGGCGGCGACACCTTCCTGGGCGGCGTCGACTTCGACCAGCGCATCGTGGCCCACCTGGTGTCGGAGTTCGAGCGGCAGCACGGGCCGTTCCAGGGGGACGCGGTGGCCTTCTCCCGGCTCACCGACGCGGCGGAGCGGGCCAAGTGCGCGCTCTCGGAGCAGGAGCGCTTCCCCATCCACCTCCCCTACCTGGCCAGCGTGGACGGGTCGCCCACCGCGCTCGACGTCACCCTCACCCGGACCGAGCTCGAGGCGCTGGTGGCGCCCCTCGTGGAGCGGACGGTACGGACCTGCGCGCGGGTGCTCCAGGACAAGGGTCTCGGCCCGGGCGACGTGGACGAAGTGATCCTGGTGGGGGGGCAGTCGCGCATGCCGCTCGTCCAGGAGCGGATCCGGGCATTCTTCGGAAAGGCGCCGAGCAAGGCAGTGCACCCGGACGAGGCGGTGGCCGTCGGCGCGGCCCTCCTCGCCCAATCGCTGGACAGTGCGGAGGGAGTCGTGCTCATCGACGTCGTTCCCATTTCGATCGGAGTCGGCCTGCCCGGCGGCGGGGGGCGCGTGAAGCGGGTGATCGAACGCAACTCCCCGCTTCCGGTCCGCAAGGAGTACCAGCTCGCCACCACCAAGGACGACCAGAAGACCTTCGACCTCTGGATCTTCGAGGGCGAGGGGGCCACGGTCGCCGAGTGCCAGTACCTGGGCACCGTCCAGCTCACCGGCCTGCCGCGCGGCGCCAAGGGATCGGTGCGGATCGCGGTGGCCTTCGAGCTCGGCGAGGAGTGCCTGCTCACGGTCCGGGCCCGAGAGCTCGGGGCTGGGCGCGAGGTCGAGGTGACCTTCACCACCAAGGGGACGCCCGCGGAGGTGAAGAAGCGGGTGGAGAAGGAGGCGAGCTACGCCGCGGCCGGGATCGTGGTGCCGCCGCCCGGAGCCGTGGGCACGCCCCACCCCGGGCCGGTCGCGCACCCGGCCCCCGCCGCAGAGCCACCGCCTCCGGCCAGCGGCGGGCTCAAGGGGCTCTGGAGCAGGATCACGGGTCGCTAGGCGGGCCGGCCGGCTTCGCCGCGGCGGCCCGCCGTCGGCGCAGCAACGCCCGGGCCACGAACACGACCACGAGCAGCACCACCGCGCCGAGGATGTAGCTGCCGAACTCCGAACCGGCCCGGGCGGCCCGCTCGATGTCGTCGCCGAACCAGAAGCCCAGGCAAACCCAGAGGGGCGCCGAGACCAGCGCCGCCAGGCCGTCGAACGCCAGGAACTCCCAGTAAGGAACCCGGGAGTGCCCCACCGTGAAGTAGGTGGGCGCCCGGAGGCCGGGCAGGAAGCGGGCCACCATCACCACCACCTTGCCCCGCTGCCGGAGCAGCCGCTCCACCCGCTCCAGCTTCTCCGGCGTGACCAGGGTGCGGAAGGGCCAGACCTCGGCGACGCGCCGCCCGATCCGCCTGCCTGCCAGGTAGATGATCGAGTCGCCGACCAGGATCCCGCCCATCCCGACCGCGACCATGGCCTGGAACCCGTGGTCGGAGAACATTCCGGCAAGCGTGGCCTTCTCGAGGGGCGAGGCCAGCCAGGCCAGCACGCCGCCGGCGATGAGCGGGACGTCCTCGGGGAGCGGGAAACCGAAACCGGCCGCGAGGAGCAGCCCGAACACGGCGGCGTAGCCGAGCCCGAGGGACTGGTTCTGCAGATGATCGACGAGGCGTTCCAGCAAGTCGGTTCCCGCCCGATCAGCCCCGTGCCCCGGTGAGCGACCGGAGCCCGTCGCGCCCCTCGCCCAGCCGTCGCGCCAGGTCGGCGGCGATGGCGAGCGCGAGCTTGAGGCAGGCCTGGGGCTTCTGGGGCTGGAGGCGGTAGTAGTCCCGCTGGGCGAGCTCCACGAGCTCGCAGGGCGTCTCGGCGATCGCCGAGACGAGTCGAACGCTCCGGGCGAGCAGCGCCAGCTCGCCCAGGTGGTCGCCGGGACCGACCGTGGCGAGGGTTCGGTCTCCCCCGCCGTCCTTGATGGTGATGCGGACCGTCCCGCTCTTCACGATGAACATCGACTCGCCGACCATGTTCTCGGCGAAGAGCGGCGCGCCCGCGGGGAGGCTCTTCTCGGTCGCGATCGCGGCGAAGATGTGGAGCCCGGTCTCGCTGAACTCGCGGAACAGGCTGGACTGCTGGAGCGCCTCGACGAGGGTCATCGGCCCGGAAAGCCCTCCTTCCGGTACGACTCGGCGTAGGCGGCGTAGTTGGCCGCGGACTTCCGGAAGAAGGCGATCTCCTCGGTGGTGAGTTCCCGCTTCACCCGGGCCGGCGACCCCATGGCCAGCGTCCCGGGCGGGACGACCATCCCCGGCGGGACGAGCGCGCCGGCGCCGACCATGGCGTCCTCCCCGACCACCGCGCCGTCCATCACCACCGCGCCGATCCCGATGAGGCACCGGTCGCGCACGGTGCAGCCGTGGAGGGTGACCCGGTGGCCCAGCGTGACGTCGTCCCCCACCACGGTGGGGTGGGTACCGCTCGTGACGTGGAGGATCGCGTGGTCCTGGACGTTGGTGCGGGCCCCGACGCGGACGTGGTTCACGTCCCCGCGGACCACCGACCCGAACCAGACCGAGGAGCCGGGGCCGATCTCGACGTCACCGACGATGACGGCGTCGTCGGCCACCCAGACGCCGTCGGCGAGCCTCGGCTCCTTCCCTCCCCACGCGCGAATCAGGGCCATGATCGCTCCGATGCTAGCCCGCGCCGCGGGCGCGCCGCAAGGCGCGGGTGGCGGCCGAGGCGGCCACCGCGCCCAGCGCGCCACCCAGCGTGTCCGCGACCCAGTCGAGGACGTCGGCGTTGCGCCCCGGCACGAACGACTGATGGATCTCGTCGGACGCCCCGTAGAGGCTGGCCAGCCCGGCTGCGAGGACGAGGGCCGCGCCCGGTGACCGGCCGGCGAGTTGCAACGCCGGGACGAGCAGCGCGCCCAGTGCCGAGTACTCGATCGCGTGGAGGAGCTTGTCCTGCAGGAGGACGTCGGGGGGCAGGAACCGGAGCGGGTCCGACTGGGCCGAGAGGGCGAAGATGAGCCCCGCGTAGGCCAGCGACGGCAGGAACGGCACCAGGCGCCGCATCAGGCCGAGATCTCCGCCCCGAGCGAGCTGTGGCCGGAGCGCACCACCCGGGCCCGGACCAGCGTTCCGGGCGGCAACGTCCGCCCGTGCGACTCGAGGTGAACCACCCGGTTCTCCGGGCTCCGCCCCATGTGGCCGCCGTCGTCGGACGGACCCTCGACGAGCAGTTCCACCTCGCGCCCCACCTGGGCCGCCAGCGTCTCGACCGCGATCCGGCGCTGGACCGCCTGGAGACGCTCGAGCCGCTCGACCGCCACCTCGCGGGGGACCTCGGCCCACTCCGGCGAGCTCCCCAGGTGCAGGGCGGCGCCGGTGTGCGGCCGGGGGCTGAAGACGAAGCTGAACGAGTTCTCGAAGCGGGCCTCCTCGAGCAGGCGCAGGGAGGCCGCGAAGTCCTCCTCGGTCTCGCCCGGGAACCCCACGATGAAGTCGGTGGTGATGGCGATCCCGGGGCGTGCCGCGGAGAGCTTGCGGTGGCGCTCGAGGTACTCCTCCACCCCGTAGTCGCGCCGCATGCGGCGCAGCACGGTGTCCGAACCGGACTGCACCGGGAGGTGGAAATGGGGCATCACCCGGGGCTCCTCGCGAAAGGCCTCCACCAGCTCGTCGGAGAGATCGTGCGGGTGGCTGGTGGTGAACCGGACCCGCTCCACCCCGGTCACGGCCGTCACCCGCCGCAGGAGCGACGCGAAGGAGCACCCGCCCCGGTAGGAGTTCACGTTCTGTCCGATGAGGGTCACCTCGCGGACGCCCACGCCCGCCAGCGCCGCCACCTCGGCCACCACCTCCGGGAACGGGCGGGAGACCTCCCGCCCGCGGGTGCGGGGAACGATGCAGAAGGAGCAGACGTTGTCGCACCCCTTCATGGCGGTGACGAAGGCGCTGGCGCGTCCCCGGATGGCCTCGGCGTCGGCGCGGGGGAAGACGTACTCCTCGGAGTCCATCCACCCGGTCTCGACGAAGCGTTCCTTGCGGTCGGCCCGGTCGACGAGTTCCGGGAGGCGCCCCACGTGGTCGGGACCGAAGACGAAGTCGACGTAGGGAACCCGCTTGAGGAGTCGGTCCTTCTCCTGCTGGGCCACGCAGCCACCCACCGCGATGAGCGCGCCGCGCCGGGCCTTGTGCTCCCGGTAGCGCCCCAGGGCGGAGAGCAGCTTCTGCTCCGCCTTCTCCCGCACCGAGCAGGTGTTGAGCAGGATGAGGTCGGCGTCCTCGGGATGGGGCGTCCGGGTCCAGGCACGTCCGGACAGGGCCTCCACCATCCGGTCGCTGTCCGACTCGTTCATCTGGCAGCCGAAGGTGTGGACGAAGACCTTGCGCATCGGGGGCGGAAACCTAGGGCCAAGGCCCGGGGCCGTCAACTGCGGGACGCCGCCCGGGGCACCAGCGCCTCGGCGATGGCCTCGAGGTCCGAGACGCGGGTGGCCACGGCCACCCGGTCGACCTGCGCGGCGTAGAGCGGCATCTCGCTGTCGCCGCTCCCCCAGGCCCAGCGCTCCTCGGGGCAGATCCAGAGCACCCGCCGCGCCCGCCGGCGGATCTCCCGGAGCACCCAGGACTCGGGGGCGAGGTAGTTGCTGCGGCCGTCGCCGATGACGAGGACGGTGGTGCGCGAGGTGATCGCCCCGATGTACCTCCGGTGGAACGAGACCAGGGCCCGCCCGTAGTTGGAGTTCCCGGCCAGGCTCACCGCCCGGCCGGCGGTGGCGAGGTCGGCGGCCCGGGCCACGTCGCGCTCGGCGCGGAAGGCGTCGGTGACCTCGCCGAGGTCGGAGACGAAGACGAAGCTGCGCACCCGGGAGAAGAGGGACTGGAGGGTGTGCACGAAGAGCAGCATGAGGCGGGAGACGTGGCGGACGGAGTCGGAGACGTCGCAGAGGACCACCACGTCGGGGCGGGCCCGGCGGCGGGAGCGGAAGGCGAGCCGGGCCGGCACGCCACCCCAGGCCATGTTCTTGCGCAGGGTGCGTCGAACGTTCAGGGTTCCCCGGCGCCGGGATCGCTCGCGGCGGGCCAGCCGGTCGCGCAGCCGCTCGGCGAGGCGCCGGACCGCAGCCTCGGTCCGGACGATCTCCTCCCGGGAGAGCGAGGCGAACCCACGTGCGGCGAGCGCCCCCTCCCGCCGCCGCTCGGCCCGGGCCTCCCGCTCCAGCTCCGCGTAGCGCCGCGCCGCGTCCTCCACGGTGGCGAGCGCGCGCCGGACCCGCTCGGCGACCAGCTCGACGCGCGCGGGGTCGAGCCCCGCCTCGGCGAGCGCCCTGGGAAAGCCGTCCAGCTCGGCGCCGAGACCGGCGCCGCCCGCGCCGGCGAGGAGACGGCGCCCGTAGAAGCCGAGCTGGGTCGAGGCCTCGAGCCCCGAGAAGTCGATGGTGAGGGCCGCGCCGCGCAGCAGGCGCGCCAGGAAGGCCACGTCCCCGGCGAGCGCCGCCCGTGCCAGCGGGGAGAGGCGCGGCGACAGGCGCGTCAGGGTGAGGGCCGCCATGGTGAGCTCGTCCCCCTCGAGGGCCCCGCTCTCCTCCAGGTCGCGGAGCACCGATCGTTCCAGGGCCTCGATCAACCGGGAGAGCCCGGAGAAGTAGAGGGGGAAGAGCCGGTCGAAGAGCGGGGCGTCGGCGCCCCGCTTCACCAGGGTGGCGCGGAGCGCGGCGCGGAAGGTGTCGCGATCGTCGACCCCGGCGAGCGCGGCGGCGCGCACGGCGTCGGCGGCCTCGGCCGGCGAGACCCTCACCCCGTTCTGCCGCAGCAGCCGGGCGAACTCGACGATTCGCGCCTCCACCATCCGATTGTAGCCCGGGAACGGCCCGTGGGCCCCGCGGGCCGACCTTGTGCCGGGGACGGGGCTCGGGCATGAAGGCGGCGTTGGGTCCTCCCCTCGTCACCCTCGACGACGTCGACGTCCGCCTCTGGGGACGATCCCTGCTCCGAGGGATCTCCTTCACCCTGCGCGAAGGGGAGAGCTGGGCGCTCTTCGGGGGGAACGGCGCGGGCAAGAGCACGCTCCTCCGCCTCCTGCGCGGCGAGGCCTGGCCCCATCCGGCCAGCCGGGGGCGGCGCACCTTCCACCTCGACGGCCCGGCCACCGCGAGCCCCATCGGCGCGCGGGAGCGGATCGCCCTCGTCTCGGCCGAGTCCCAGGATCTCTATCCGCGCCGCGACCTCGCCGTCACCGTCGAGGACGCTGTCCGCAGCGGGTTCACCGACTCCATCTGGCCGGGTGGTCCCCTCCCCGCCGAAGAGGAGCGGCGCGTCGACGCCGCCCTCGGGGCCATGGCGCTCGGCCCGCTCCGGCGCCGGAGCCTGCTCGAGGTCTCGACCGGGGAGGCGCGGCGGACGCTGCTCGCCCGCGCGCTCGCGCCCGGACCGCGCGCGCTCCTCCTCGACGAGTTCGTGAACGGCCTCGACGCCGCCTCGCGGGCCCTGGTGCTCGAGGCGGTGTCGGCGCTCGCCCGGAGCGGGACCCCCACGGTCCTCGCCACCCACCGCCCCGACGAGGTGATCCCGGAGGCTCGCCACGCCGCGATCCTGGAGGGAGGCCGGATCGTCCGGATCGGCCCGCGCGAAGAGGTGGAGGGCGCGTGGCGGGCGGCGTCGGTCGCCGGGGCGCTTCCACCGCTGCCGGAGGGGAAGGCGGTCGCCCGTCCCGACCCGCTCTTCGAGATCCGCGGGGACGTGCTCGTCGACGGCCGGCTCGTCCTGCGCGGCCTCGACTGGCGAATGGGGCGCGGCGAGAACTGGGTGGTCCGGGGTCCCAACGGCGCGGGCAAGTCCACCTTCCTGCGGCTCCTCCTCGGCGAGGAGCACCTGGCGCCGGGTGGCCGGATCACCCGGCTCGATCTGGGCCCCGCCGCCGACGTGCGCGACGTCCGCGCCCGGGTCGGGCTGGTCGCGCCCGACCTGCAGGCCCGGCACCGGGGTGACGCCACCGGGCTCGAGGTGGTGCTCTCCGGGTTCGACGGCAGCATCGGCATCGCCGGGTCACCGGCGCCGGGGCAGGTGGAGGCGGCGGGCGCCTGGCTCGACGCGGTCGGCGGCGCGCACCTCGCCGGGCGGAGCATCCAGGCCATCTCCTACGGCGAGATGCGCCGGCTCCTCCTCGCCCGTGCGCTCGTGACCGACCCGGACGTGCTGCTCCTCGACGAGCCCTTCTCCGGGCTCGAGCCCCGATCGCGCGCCGGGACGATGGACCTCGTCGACCGGCTCTGCCGCGCGGGGCGCTCGGTGGTCCTCGTCACCCACCACGACGACGAGGTGTTCCCGTCGATCGGCTTCGAGATGTGGCTGCGCGACGGACGGGTGGAGCGGACGGGGGCGCTCCCCGGTCGGTGACCGGGGCGCCCGCGGCGAGGAGCAGGCCGACCCACGCGGCACGTCGCCGTCCCGGCGTGCCGCGACGGCCCGTCATGCCCGCTCGAGCAGCACCACCGTCTCCACGTGGTGGGTCTGAGGGAACATGTCGACGGGCTGAACGGCCGCCACCCGGTACCCGGAGGCCACGGCCCCCTTGAGGTCGCGCGCCAGCGTCGCCGGGTCGCAGGAGACGTAGACGGCCCGCGGCACCGCCAGGTCGCGGAGCAGGGGCCCCGTTCCCTTCATCCCGTCACGCGGCGGGTCGAGCAGCACCGCGCCGAAGCGCCGCCCCTCCCGCGACAGGGCCGAGGCGATGGAGAGGGCCTCGCCCGCGAAGAAACGCACGTTGCCGCCCGCCAGGTCGGCGCGGGCCAGCTCGATGGCCGGGCCCTGCCCCTCGATCGCGGCGACCGACGTCGCGCGCGCCGCGACCGGGCCGGTGAAGTTCCCCGTCCCGCAGAAGAGCTCGAGGACGTCCTCGCCCTCGGGACGGAGGAAGGAGATCGCGGTGGCCACGAGCCGTGCGTTGGCGCCGCGGTTGGCCTGCTGGAAGACGTCGGGGCGGCTGCGGGCCAGCCCGGACGCCGGGTCGCCGGGAACGCGCTCGTGGAGGAGGACCGGCTCGCCGACCGAGGTGACGGGGCGTCCCCTCCGGCCGTCGCCGTCCCCCTCGAGGACCACGCCCGCCAGGATCGGGAGGTCGGCGAGGAGTTCCTGGCAGCGGCGGCGGGTCCCCTCCCCGGCGTCGAGCCCGCGGAGCAGCGCGGCCCCCCTCCCGGCGTGGGCCGACCACTCCAGCGCCACCTCGGGCGGACGGAGCCGGGCGCGCGCCAGCGCCGGCCCGAAGGCCTCGCGCAGCCGGTCGAGGCCGGGCTCGAGCAGGTGACAGGAGCGCACCCGGATCGGCTCGTGCGAGCGCCGCCGGAAGAAGACCAGCCGCTCCCCGTCGCGGTCGACGTGGAACTTGGCCCGGGACCGGTAACGGAGTGGCTCGGGCGAGGGGACGATGGGCCGGAGCGGGTAGGAACCGGGCTCGAACCGGCCGATGCGGCGGAACGCCTCGACGAGCCCCCGCTCCTTCTCGCGGAGCTGCCGCTCGTACCGGAGGTGAAGCCAGGCGCACCCGCCGCAGAGCCGGTCGTCCCCGGGACCCGGCCCGAAGTGGGGACAGGGCGCCTCGATCCGGTCCGGTCCGGGCCGGAGGATGCGGCTCCAGGTGGCGTGGGCGGCCCCCTCGCCGGGCGGGACGTCGATCTCGAGCCGGTCGCCCGGAGCAGCGAACGGGACGAAGACCGGGCGCCCCTGGTGGCGCGCCACCCCCTCGCCTCCCGGTGCGAGGTCGTCGATCTCGAGCTCCTCGGTCACGTGGAGGGGATCCGCCTCAGGAACCGAGCTCGCGCTGCAGCCGCTTCACCAGGGCCTCGATCTGCTGCCGCTTGGACGGATCGACGTCGGTGAACTGGATGCCCATCCCCGGGACCACGTTGGACTGGTTGTCGAACTCGGCGACGCGTGTCACCCGTCCGCTCAGCGCCACCGGGAACTCGAGCATGGGGAGCTGGAGGAGGATCTTCACGTCGGTGCCGATCGGGAGGGGCGTCCGGGTATTGATGAACATCCCGCCGTGGCTGATGTTCGTCGCCCAGTCGGTGAGGAAGCTCCCCACGCTGCGGTACGCCACCGGCAACTCGTGCTCCAGCCGCCTCGCCCGCCGCTTGTTGTCGGAGCCGTCGTTCATCCGTCAGGGGATCCTAGCAGGGGGGCCGGTCGCACGACAAACCGGCCGCAGGCCCGCCGGTCCCACCCGACGAGCCTGCGGCCTCCCCCAGGCCAATCCGGACAACGGTTCCGCGAGAACGGTAGCACCCCGCCCTCTACGAGTTTCCCCCGCTCCTGCGGCCAGCCCTGGAATCCATGGTTCGCGCGTGCTCCTCCACCTCGGCGCGGAAGGCCGCGACGGTGGCGCGGGCCTCCTCCCATCGGCCGGCCCGCAGGCCGACCTTGGCGTCGGAGAGGCGCTGCAGCAGCCGCCCATGGCTCTCGGCGTGCGCGAATCGGAGCGGGTCGTCCTGGAGGCGCATGGCCGTCTCCTCGAAGACGAAGCGGACCCGCGCGCAGTCGAGTTGCAGGCGGAGGAGCACCTCGGCGAGCCGAGCGTCCTTGCCGATGAGCCGCTCCACCGTCTCGGCGAGCCCCACCAGGAGTTCGTGACCGAAGTCGAGCATCTCGAGCTCGGCCTCCGGTGAGCTCGTCGCGCCCGGGGAGGCGATCCGCTCGCGGAGGTGTGCGGCGGCGCGGGGCCAGCGCCCCGGGTCGATGGCGAGCACCTCGGCACGGTCCCGGGCGAGGACGCCCGCGGCGAGGACCCGGCGGCACGCCTGCAGGTAGTCGCGCTCGTCTCCCATCATCGCTCCTGCCGCCAAGCCCGTTGCCGTACCCATGGTGAACCTATCCCCCCGCAGCGCCGACCCCCGTCGACCCGCTGCACGTCCCCTCGCCTGCAGAGACATCGGGGACGGCGCGATCGGACATGGACGAATGAACTTTGATGGAGGTCAAGAACGACCCGATCGCCGAACTTGACGTATCCGTTTGAAGTCCATGATGAATTCAGACCATTTTCGCGTGTCGCCCGGTATCCCACTTCTGCCCCTATCGGGTTGGCCGAAGCGGGCGGCGCTGCTAATCTCCCGGGTTCATTCGGGAGGGTGCTTTTTCAAATGGCGGCGATGGACGACGGCACGGCGGACGTGCGGGCAGGAAGCGGCCCCCGCCAGCCGGGGATCTCCTCCCTCCTCGAGGATCTCGTCAGCCCCGACGGGCCCGGCGCGGCGGACGCCGGGGCCTGGCGCCCCGCGCCGCCCCCCGGGACCGTGATCGGCCGGTTCGAGATCGTCCGGGAGCTGGGGCGCGGCGGTTTCGGCGTCGTCTACGAGGCCCTCGACCGGGAGCTCGGCCGCTCGGTGGCCTTCAAGCTCCTCCGCGGCTCGGTTCTGCCCACGGGGCGCGAGGAGCGGCTGCTGCGCGAGGCCGAGGCGGCCGCGCGCCTCTCCCACCCGAACATCGTCACCCTCTTCGACATGGGGCGCTGCGAGTACGGCCCGTACCTCGTCCTCGAGCTCCTCCACGGGAAGACCCTCTCGGAGCGGCTCACCGGCGGAACCCTGCCGCTCGGCGAGGCCCTGCGGGTGGCCGTCGAGGTCGCGCGCGCCCTCTCCCACGCCCACGCGCGCGGCATCGTCCACCGCGACCTCTCGGCCGGGAACGTCTTCCTCTGTGACGACGGCCACGTGAAGCTGCTCGACCTGGGGATGGCGCAGGCCTTCGGACAACGCAAGGTGGACGGCGGCACCCCCGCCTACATGGCGCCCGAGCAGTGGCGGGGCGCCCCCGAGGACGAGCGGACCGACGTCTTCGCCCTCGGCGTGATGCTGTACCGGACGCTGGCCGGCGAGCCGCCCTTTCCCGACGACGAGGGGCGGAGCGCCTCGGGGAACCGGCCGGCCAGGACCCTGGAGGTCCCGGAGGCGCCCACCCTGTCGGGCGTGGTGGCCCGGATGCTGGCCAAGGACCCGGTCGACCGCTACCGCGACGCCGGCGAGGTCAACGCGGTCCTGACGCCGATCTTGAGGGAGGTCGAGGGGTCGGGCGGGTCCACCCCGCTCTCCGCACCACCGCGGGCGCGGAGGCGGTGGTCCTGGGCCTCGGTGGCCGCCGTCGTCGGGGTGGCCGCCGCGCTCGGCGCCGGCGTCTGGCTCCTGCGCGACACCCGGCACGAGGCCGGTGGCGTCCAGATCGCGGGGGCCGAGCCAGCGGTGGCCGTGCTCCCCTTCACCGACCTCTCCTCCGGAAAGGACCAGGGGCACTTCGCCGACGGCCTGGCCGAGGAGATCCTGAACGCGCTCGTCCAGGTGGACGGGCTTCGCGTGGCCGGCCGGACCTCCTCCTTCTCCTTCCGTGGGAAGAACACGCCGCTCGGGGAGATCGGCCGGGAGCTCAAGGTCGACGCCGTGCTCGACGGGAGCGTGCGGCAGTCGGGCTCCCGCATGCGGGTCACCGCCCAGCTGGTGGGCGTGAAGGACGGCTACCAGCTCTGGTCGCAGACCTTCGACCGGGAGGTCGCCGACGTCTTCGCCGTGCAGGACGAGATCGCCCGGGCCGTTGCCCAGGCACTGCGCGTGAAGCTCACGCCGGGCCGGGCCGTGGCCGCTGCGGAGCGCCGCACCTCGGTGCCCGAGGCTTACGAGAAGTTCCTGCTGGCCCGCCAGCTCTACTACGCGCGGGGATCTGCGGACGGGTTCCGCGGCGCGGTCGGCGCCTACGAGCGGTCCATCGCGTCCGACCCCGGCTTCGCCCCGGCGTGGGCCGGGCTGGCGGTGGCCCTGGCCGCGTCGGCGGACTACGGCGACAGCGCCGTGCAGGTGGCCGATCTCAAGCGGCGGGCCATCGAGGCGGCCGACCGGGCCGTCGCCCTGGCACCGGACCTTCCCGACGGCTACGGCGCGCGGGGCTTCGTCCGCGCCGGGATCCTCTGGGACTGGCCGGGCGTGAAGTCCGACTTCGAGCGCTCCCTCGCCTTGAACCCGCGCCAGCCCGACACGCTGCGCCGCTACGGCACCTGGTACCTGGGGGCCACGGGGCGGGTCCCCGAGGGGATCGCGGCCCTGCACGCGGCCACCGACCGGGAACCGCTCTTCGTCTACGCCTGGACCGATCTCGCGCTCCTGCACCTCCAGGCCGGCCAGACCCGGGCCGCCGGCGAGGCCCTCGCCCGGGCACTCGAGATCGACCCGGACAACCGGCTGGCGCTGCGGCACCTCGCGGTGAAGAACCTGCTCGAGGGAAAGGGGCAGGAGGCCCTCTCGGCGGCCCAGCGGAATCCCGAGCCCCTCTGGCGCACGGCGGGCCTGGCGCTCGCCTACAAGGACCTGGGGAAGGACGCCGAGAGCCGGGCCGCCCTGGACGAACTGGTCCGGACGCAGGGGCACGGCGCGGCCTTCCAGATCGCCGAGGTCCACGCCTGGCGCGGCGAGACCGACCAGGCCATGGCCTGGCTGGAGCGCGCCTTCGAGGCCCGCGACAGCGGCCTTGCACTCGAGGTGAAGGGGGATCCGCTGCTCCGCTCGGTGCGCAAGGATCCCCGCTACGCGACCCTCCTCTCCCGGATGAACCTGTCGCCATGAGCGAGGCCGCGCCCAGCATCGAGGCCCGGGTCCGGGAGCTCCTCGCCGCCGACGACCGGCCCGGCGCGGCCACCGCCGCCATCCAGGAGTTCGGTCCGCCCGTGCTGCGCTACCTCCGGTCGCTCCTGCGCGACGAGGACGACGCCAGCGACGCCTTCTCGATCTTCGCCGAGAACGTCTGGCGGGGGCTCTCCACCTGGCGCGGCGAGGGCTCGCTCAAGGCCTGGAGCTTCCGGCTGGCCTGGAACGCGGCCATCAACCTCCGCAACGAGGCCTGGCGCCGTCGCGGGCGGCGGTTCTTCACCGGAGAGGCCTCGGCCCTCGCCGAGGAGATCCGCACCCGCTCCCACGTGAAGGTGGAGCGGCAGCGGCACGTGCTCGACAAGCTCCGCGAGTCGCTCGACGTCGAGGACGTGTCGCTCCTCGCGCTCCGGATCGACCAGAAGCTCTCCTGGGCCGAGATCGCCGACGTCCTCGCCGCCGACGGGGAGCGGACCGAGCCGGCCGCCCTCATGAAGCGGTTCGAGCGGCTGAAGGGGCGCCTCGCCAAGATGGCGAAGGACCAGGGGCTGATCGAGTAGCCGGCGCGCTACGCGAGCGCGACCCGCACCGGGGCGCCGCGGGCGATCCCGAGGTCGAGCGCCGCGCTCCCCTCCCGCAGCGCGATCTCGAGCCGCCCCCCGCTCCCCCAGAGCGCGAGCAGCTCGCCCGGCCGCCCCTCGCCGAAGGTGGTGACGAGCCGGGCCTCGCGCCCCGCCACCTTCACGCCGGCGACGCCGCGCCCCTCCAGGTCGGACCGGCGGATGCTGGTGAGGAGGTTTCCGAACGGGTCGGCGGCCAGGCAGGCGCCCTCGAGCGCCCCCGGCGTCCGCCTGGGGGAGAGCCCCTCGAGCCGCACCGGATCGTCCACGCGGGGACCGAGCCGGGCGGGGTCGCCGCCGCCGGCGAGCCACGCCGCCACCGGCGCGAAGAGGTCGCGCCCGTGGAAGGTGGGGCTGGGATCCCGGGGGACGAGGAGGGGGTCGGCGAGGAGGAAGACGGCGGCGCCCTCGCCGAGGAACGGGGAGAGGAGCCCGTTGTCGGGACCGACGAGGCGCCTCCCGGCGGGGTCGACGACGCAGACCGGGCGGCGCGCGGTGCCCACCCCGGGATCGACCACCGCCACGTGGACGGCCGACTCGGGGAAGCTGGGCACGCAGGCCTCGAGGAGGAGCGCACCGGTGAGCAGGTCGAACGGCGGCACCTCGTGCGAGAGGTCGACGAGCACCGCGTTGGGGCGGCGGCGCAGCACCTCGCCCTTCATCTGCGCCGGGTAGCCGGAGCCTGCCCCGAAGTCGGAGAGGAAGGTGACGACCGGGCGGCCCACGGGGTCACACCTGCATCGTCTTCACGTCGGGTGCGACCTCGAGCCGCGGCTCGGTGAGGGTCTGCACCTGCTCCACGGTGACGCCGGGAGCGAGCTCCCGGAGAACGAGTCCGCGTGGACCGACCTCGATCCAGGCCAGGTCGGTGCACACGGCCGCCACGCATCCACGCCCGGTGATGGGCAGCGAGCACTGCCGGAGGATCTTGGGCTTCCCCTCCTTGTTGGCGTGCTCCATCATCACGATGACGCGCCGGGCACCGGCGACGAGGTCCATTCCGCCGCCCATGCCCTTCACCATCTTGCCGGGGACGAGCCAGTTGGCGAGGTCGCCCTTCTCGGAGACCTCGAGCGCGCCGAGGATGGCGAGGTCGATGTGGCCGCCGCGGATCATCGCGAAGGACTCGACCGACGAGAAGTAGGCGGTGCCGGGGATCTCGCTCACCGTCTCCTTCCCGGCATTGATGAGGTCCGGGTCCTCCTGCCCCTCGATCGGGTACGGGCCGATGCCGAGCATGCCGTTCTCGCTCTGCAGCACGACCTCGACGCCGGGCGGGACGAAGTTGGAGACCAGGGTGGGCATGCCGATGCCCAGGTTCACGTAGAAGCCGTCGTGCAGCTCCCGCGCCACGCGCTTCGCGATCTGCTCTCGGGTCAGCGCCATGATCAGCTCGCTCGGGGACGGACCGTGCGCCGCTCGATGGGCTTCTTCAAGCCCACGGCCTGCACGATGCGTTTCACGTAGATGGAGGGGACGTGGATCTGGGCGGGGTCGAGCTGCCCGACCTCGACGATGTGCTCGGCCTCGACGATGCAGACCTTGGCGGCCGCGCACATCATGGGATTGAAGTTCGCGGCGGTCTTCCGGAAGATCAGGTTGCCCCAGGTGTCGGCCTTCCAGGCGTGGACCAGGGCGAAGTCGCCTCGGATCGGCAGCTCGAGCAGGTAGTCGCGCTCGCCGAAGCGGCGGACCTCCTTGCCGTCCGCCACCACCGTGCCGACCCCCGTGGCGGTGTAGAACCCGGCGATGCCGGCCCCCCCGGCGCGAATGCGCTCGGCGAGCGTGCCCTGCGGGACCAGATCCACCTCCAGCTCGCCGGACAGGTACTGCTTCTCGAAGACCTTGTTCTCCCCCACGTAGGAGGAGACCATCTTCTTGATCTGCCGGGACTGGAGAAGCACGCCCAGCCCCTCCTCGGTGGTGCCGCAGTTGTTGGAGACGATGGTGAGGTCCTTCACCCCCTTGCGGTGCAGGGCGGTGATGAGGTTCTCCGGGTTGCCGCAGAGGCCGAACCCGCCCACGAGCAGGGTCGCGCCGTCCGGGATGTCGGCCACCGCCGCGTCGGCGCTGGGGAGGACCTTGTTCATGGCCGCTCCACCACGAGCGCCACCGCCTCGCCGCCGCCGATGCAGAGGCTGGCGAGGCCGCGCCGTGCCTTTCGCTCCTCCATGGCGTGGAGCAGCGTCACCAGGATGCGGGTGCCCGACGCGCCGATGGGATGGCCCAGGCAGACCGCGCCGCCGTTCACGTCGACGTTGCCGCCGTCGAGCGAGAGGAGCTGCATGTTGGCGATCGAGACCACCGCGAAGGCCTCGTTGAGCTCCCAGAGGTCGATGTCCTTCGTGGTGAGGCCGGCCTTCTCCAGGGTCTTCCGGATGGCGTCGGCCGGGGCGATCGTGAACTCGGCCGGGGCCCGCGCCGCGCCGCCCCAGGCGACGATCCGAGCCAGCACCGGCCGCCCCTCCTTCTGGGCCCGCTCGGCGCTCATCAGCACCACCGCCGCCGCCCCGTCGTTGATCGACGACGCGTTGGCCGCGGTCACCGTCCCGTCCTTCTTGAAGACCGGCTTCAGCGTGGCGATCTTCTCGGGCCGGGCGTTCTTCGGACCGTCGTCCTCGGAGACGACCGTCTTCTCCCCCTTCTTGCCCTCGATCTCGACCGGTGCGATCTCCTTCGAAAACCGGCCGGCCTTCTGCGCCTCGATGGCCCGCCGGGTCGACTCGACGGCAAAGGCGTCCTGGGCGGCGCGACCGATGGCGAACTTCTCCGCGGTGGCCTCGGCGCAGATGCCCATGTGGACGCCGTCGTAGGCGTCGGTGAGGCCGTCGTAGACCAGACCGTCGACGAGCGTCACGTTGCCCATGCGCGCGCCGAGGCGCTGCTTCAGATCGTAGTAGGGCACGTTGGACATCGACTCCATGCCCCCGGCCACCATCACGTCCGCGTCGCCGAGCGCGATGGCCTGGGCGGCGCTGATGACCGCCTTGAGTCCCGAGCCGCAGACCTTGTTGAGGGTCCAGGCCGGCGTGCCGTCGGGGATGCCGGCGTACCGGGCCGCCTGCCGGGCCGGGGCCTGCCCCACCGCGGCCTGGAGCACGTTCCCCATCACCACCTCGTCCACCGCCGCCGGGTCGACGCCGGCGCGGAGCAGCGCCGCGCGGATGGCGACGGCGCCGAGGCGGGGCGCCGGCACGGCGGCCAGGCTGCCGAGGAACGAGCCGATGGGGGTTCGCGCCGCGCCTGCGATGACCACTTCGCGTCCGGACATGTTCATCCTCCCTGGGTGGGGCCCCGACCCGGGGCGTCCGAGACATTGGAACGGGTCGGCGTACCCGTCAAGGCGAGAAGCGCCTTGCGCCGCCGCGCCGTCCGGTTAGTCTCCCGCCGCCATGAACCACCCGTCCACGCCCGCCATCGCCGTCCACGGCGGCGCCGGTTCCCTCGACGATTCCGGCACGTCGGGGCTCGGCCCGGATGCCCCGCGCGAGGCGGGCGTGGGGCGCGCCGCCTCTGCCGCCTGGGAGCTCCTCCGGCGCGGCGGCAGCGCCCTCGATGCCGTGGTCCTCGCCGCCTCCCTGCTGGAGGACGACCCGACCTTCAACGCCGGGACCGGCGCGACGCTCACGTCGGCCGGCCACGTCGAGCTCGACGCGTCGCTCATGGACGGCGCCACCCTGGGGGCCGGTGCGGTCGCCTGCGTGAAGGACGTGAAGAACCCCATCCTGCTGGCCCGGGCCGTCCTGGAGCGCTCCCCGCACCTCCTCATCGTCGCCGACGGGGCCTCCGCGTTCGCCCGCGAGATGGGGATCCCGGCCTGGCCCAACGAGCGGCTCGTCATCCCCCAGCAGCGGGCCCGCTTCGATGCTTCCGCCGGCGTGAAGCCGACGACGGTCGGCGGCGGGACGATCGGCGCGGTGGCCCGGGATCGGAACGGCCACGTCGCCGCGGCCACCTCGACCGGCGGAACCTTCCTGAAGCGCCCCGGCCGCGTCGGGGACTCGCCGATCATCGGCGCCGGCACCTACGCCGACGACCGGCTCGCCGCGGTCTCCTCCACCGGGCACGGGGAGCCGATCATCCGGGTCACGCTGGCGCGCCTCGTCGCCGACCTGGTCGGCGCCGGCCGCAGCCCCGGGGAGGCGGCCGCCGAGGGCATCCGCATCCTGGGCGCCCGCGTCGCCGGACAGGGCGGCGTGATCGTGGTGGGGCCGTCCGGGGATCCCGGCTTCGCCTTCAACACGCCGGCCATGGCCCGGGCCTGGTCGGACGGGTCCGGGAACATCCGGACGGCGCTGTAGCGCCCGCCGCGCCGGCTCGGCGCCCCCTCACTTCTGCTTCGACTCCAGGAACGGCCGGATGAGGTCGAGCGGGAGCGGGAAGACGACGTTCGTTCCCTTGTCGGAGGAGATCTCGACGAGCGTCTGGAGGTAGCGGAGCTGCAGCGCCCCCGGGGAGCGCGAGATGATGTCGGCCGCCTCGCCGAGCTTGGTGGCCGCCTGGAGCTCGCCCTCGGCGTTGATCACCTTGGCCCGGCGCTCGCGCTCGGCCTCGGCCTGCCCGGCCATCGAGCGGCGCATCTCCTCGGGCAGGTCGATCTGCTTCACCTCGACGGCGGTGACCTTCACGCCCCAGGGCTCGGTGTGGCGGTCGATGATCTCCTGGAGCTGCCGGTTGATCTTGTCCCGCTGCGAGAGCAGCTCGTCGAGCTCCACCTGGCCGAGCACCGACCGGAGCGTGGTCTGGGCGAACTGGCTGGTGGCGAAGAGGAAGTCCGTCACCTGGAGGAAGGCCTTCCCGGCCTCGACCACGCGGAAGTAGATGACCGCGTTCACCTTGATGGAGACGTTGTCGCGGGTGATGACGTCCTGGGGCGGGACCTGCTCCGCCGTGACCCGCATGTCGATGATGACCATGCGGTCGACGAAGGGGACGATCCACTTCAGGCCGGCGGTGCGGATCCCGACGAACCGTCCGAGCCGGAGGACCACCCCCTGCTCGTACTCGTTGATGATGCGGAGCCCCATGGCGAACCAGCCGGCCACGAGGGCGACGGGGATGAGCAGACCGAAGGCGGGCATGTTCGTTTCTCCTCCCCGGGCGGGGCCCGGGATTCGCGCTAGGGAAGTACGCCGCGGCTGGCGGGAGCGGCCTCGACGTGAAGGATGAGCCCGCGGACCTCGCGGACACGGACCGCCATGCCCCGGACGATGGGGGCGTCGGACCGCGCCGCCCAGAGCTCCCCGTGGACGAAGGCCTCCCCGGCGTCGGGGCCGATGTCGCTCGTGGCCTCTCCCAGCTCGCCGATCATCCCGGGGGCGCCGACGCGCAGCTTCTCCTGTCGCGTCCGGGCGACCTTCCACCCCACGAAGCCGAGGACACCGCCGAGCGCCAGCGGCGTGGGCCACACCACCCACGGCGAGAGGGAGAGCAGCACCGGATCGAAGCGGTACTCGGCCGAGCTCCGGTCGATGAAGAAGAGGGTGCCGATGCCGAGCAGGGCCGCCCCGGCGAGCCCGGCGATGCCATGGGTGGTCACGTAGCCCTCGACCACGAGCAGTGCGACCCCGGCCAGGATGAGCACGAGCGCGCCCACGTTCACCGGGATGACCTTCATGGAGAGGAAGGCGAGGAGCAGGAAGAAGGCGCCGAGCGCGCCCGGGACGATGCCGCCCGGGTGGTAGAACTCGAGGGCGATCCCGAGCGTCCCGAGCATCATGAGGACGGCGATGACGTTCGGGTCGGAGAGGAACGCCAGGGTCCGCTGCCGGACGGTCATCTCGCCGGCCTCCACCGGCCCCCGGGTGCGGATGGCCTGGACCTGGCCGGAGCGGGACCAGGTGCGGCCGTCGGCGAAGGCCAGCGCGGCCGCCATGTCGGGGGCGATGGCGTCGACGACCCGGAGCTTCAGGGCCTCCTCCGCGGTGGCCGAGACGCTGTCCCGTACCGCCTTCTCGGCCCAGTCGGCGTTACGTCCCCGCGCGGTGGCGATGCTGCGCGCGAAGGCGGCGGTGTCGTTCTCGATCTTGCGGGCCATGTCCTTTCCGGCCTGCTTCTCGACGTCCTCGCCACCGCCCGCCACCGGGTGGGCGGCGCCGATGGCGGAGGTCGGGTGCATGGCCGCCACGTCGGCGGCGAGGGTGATGAAGACCCCCGCCGAACCGGCTCGGGCACCGGCCGGGCCGACCCAGACCACGACCGGCACCTCGCTGGCGAGCATCCGCTGGACGATCTCCCGCGTGGCCTCGAGGTGGCCACCGGGGGTGTCGAGCGCGATGGCCACCGCCCCGTAGCCCTCCCGCTTCGCGCGGGCGAGACCGACCTCGATGAACTCGGCGGTACCGGTGGTGATGGGGGCCCGCACCTCGAGGAGCAACACGCGCGGGGGGGTGGGCTCGGCGGCATTCCCGCTCCGCAGCCCGAGGAGCACAGCGGTGGCGACCAGGAGCGCGACGAGCGCGCTCCTCGACGCCCTCGCGGTCAGGCGGCTCACGTTCACGTTCCCCTCCCCGGCGGCGTCCTGCCGAATTCCTTCATGACGAGCTGGAGATCCTCCCAGGCGGACTTCTTCTCGGGCGGGTTGCGCAGGAGGTAGGCGGGGTGGAACGTGGGCATGAGCTTCACCCCCTCGTACTCGCGCCAGCGGCCGCGGAGACGGCTGATGGGGGTCGTGTCGCGCAGCAGCGTCTGGACCGCGAAGCGCCCGAGCGCCACCACGATCCGCGGGCGGATGGCGGCGATCTGCGCCTTCAGGAAGGGCTCGCAGGCCTCGATCTCGTCGGGCTCCGGGTCCCGGTTCCCGGGCGGGCGGCACTTCACGACGTTCGCGATGTAGACCTCGGCCCGGGCGAAGCCCATGGCCTCGATCATCTTGGTGAGCAGCTGGCCGGCGCGCCCCACGAAGGGCTCACCCTGCACGTCCTCGTCGGCGCCGGGCCCCTCGCCGACGAACATGAGCTCCGCCGACGGATGGCCCACGCCGAAGACCAGCCGTGTGCGCCCACCGTGAAGCTTGCAACGCGTACACTCCCCGAGGCCGGCCCGGACGGCGAGGAGCGGCTCGCTGCCGCAGCCCTTGTCGGAGATCGCGTACGCGGCGGGAGCGGTCGGCGGAGCGGTCGGCGGGGCGGCCACGGATGCGGCGGCCGGTGCTGCGACGGGTGCGGCTTCCCGCGTGGAGGCGCGGGGCGCAGGCAGCCGGTCGGGGACCTCCCGGATGCCGGCGTCGCGCAGCCACGCCAGGTGGCGCATCGCCTCCGCGGCCAGCTCGGCCGCCTCCGGGGAGATCGTCGGGTCGCTGCTCATGGCCGGGGGCGTCGGGCGTCGAGGAGCGGGACCGCGCGGTCGAGGATGGCGTCGGCGACGGCGCCCTTCGTGCCCTCCACCTCCTCGACACCCGAGGCGTCGACGATGGAGACCCGGTTGCGATCCCCGCCGAATCCGGCGCCGGGAGTGCCAACGGCGTTGGCCACCACGAGGTCGCAGCGCTTCCGCCGTAGCTTCTCCCGGGCGTTCGGGACCACGTCCTCCGTCTCGGCGGCGAAGCCCACCAGCACCGGCGACCCCGCCCGCCCGGCCAGCCGATCGCCCAGCGTGGCGAGGATATCGGTGGTCCGCTCGAGCTGCAGGACCTCGGGGCCGTCTCCCTTCTTCTTCTTCCGCGGAGAGGGATCGCGCGGCCGGTAGTCGGACACCGCGGCGGCGGCCACGAGGAGATCCTGCTCCCCGGCGGCCCCCAGGACCGCGGCGGACATCTCCTCCGCCGTGGCGACGCGCACCACCCGGACGCCATCGGGGTCGCGCAGCGCCGTGGGACCGGAGACGAGCAGCACGGCGGCACCGCGCCGAGCAGCGGCGCGCGCCACCTCGAACCCCATCCTCCCGGTGGACGGGTTGGAGAGGTAACGGACCGGATCGATGGGCTCGCGGGTGGGACCGGCAGTGACGAGCACGCGCCGGCCGGCCAGGTCCCGGGGGCCGAGCAGCCGGGCCGCCTCGGAGGCGATCTCACCCGGGTCGGCGAGACGCCCCTCGCCGACGTCTCCATCGGCGAGCTCCCCGCTCCCCGGCCCGACCACGTGCCAGCCCCGGGCGCGCAGGGCGGCCAGGTTCTCCTGGACGGCCGGCCCCTCCCACATCCGGGTGTTCATGGCCGGGGCGAGCAGCACCGGGCAGGTGCAGGCGAGCGCGGTGGTGGTGACGGCGTCGTCCCCCATTCCGGCCCGCAGGCGCGCGAGCAGGTCGGCGGTGGCCGGGGCGACGACGAGCAGGTCGGCACGCCGGGCCAGCTCGAGGTGGCCGTAGGAGGCCTCCGAGGCGGGATCGAGCAGGTCGACGAGGACCGGGTGGCCCGACAGGGCCTGGAAGGTGAGCGGACCGACGAAGCGGGTGGCGTTGGGCGTCATGACGACGCGGACGTCGGCGCCCCCCTTCACGAGGAGGCGGACGAGCTCGCAGCCCTTGTAGGCAGCGATGCCGCCGCCCACGCCGAGGATCACGGTTCGGTCGCGAAAGGTTCCCATCTCGGATCGTTCCCTATCATGATCCGGAACGTGGACAGCGGCCACACCGATATCGCGCCCCCCGAGGTGCCCCTGCTCCCGCCTCCCGCGGACGCCTCCGGGGCTCCCCCGATCGAGCCACCCGTGAAGAGCGCCTTCGGGTTCTTCGTGCTCCTCATGGTCCTCTACGCGGGGCTCGGGGGAACCGCGCAGGCCTTCCACCCGCTCGCGGGGCTGCTCTGGACGGAGCTCTTCGTCTTCCTGCTGCCTCCCGTGCTGATCGCCGTCGGCTCGAACCTCCGCCCCGCCCCCTTCCTGCTCCTCTCGCGCCGGCCACCCACGCGCGACGTGCTGCTCGGCGCCGCGTCGGGGCTGGCCCTCTTCCTCGTGGCCGGGGCGATCATGTCGCTCACGATCCGGGTGGTCCCCCGGGGCTGGGTGGATGCCTTCGACGTGACCCGTCTCTTCGAGGGCTCCGGCGCCCACCGGCTCGGGATGGCCGTCGCCGCGTCGGTGCTCGCCCCGCTTGCCGAGGAGGTCGCCTTCCGGGGGTACCTGCTCTCGGCGCTGCGAACCCACCTTCGTCCGGGCGCTGCCATCCTCGGCTCGTCGGTGCTCTTCGCCTGCATGCACCTCGACCCCGTCCGGTTCCCCGCGGTGCTCTTCCTCGGCCTCTTCCTGGGCTGGCTGGCCTGGCGGTCCGGATCGATCTGGCCGGCGGTGGCCGCCCACGGGGTCAACAACGCCCTCGGCTCGGCGATGGCTGCGGGCGGCGCCTCCGACCCGGGCGCCGAGGGGCCGCTCGGCGCGACCCTGGCGCTCCTCGCCCTCGGGATCGCGGCGCTCGCCCCCCTCGCCCTCGCCTGGGTCCGGGCGACGCCGACGCCGCCCGAGATGCGGACCGTGGTCGTGATCCGGGACCCGGCCGATCCCTCGACCCGGTTCCGGCTCTCCCGCGTCCCGCCCGGCTGGGGAGCGCTCGCCGGGCTGGGGCTCCTGCTATACGCCGCGCTGGGGCTCTTCCGGGCCGGCGGCGGCTGACCCCCCGCGAGGCGGGTTCAGGAAGGTCGTCGGTAGAAGGAGCACTTGAGGTAACGCCCCTCGCGGAACTGAGGCGCCACGGGGTGGTCGGGCGGCTGGCGCCGGTCCTCGACCAGTTGCAGGTCGATGCGGGCCTTGAAGGCGGCCTCCTTCACGGCGTCGTGGAACTGCTCGGGCGAGACCCGTGCGCTGCAGCTGGAGGTGACGAGCAGCCCTCCGGGCGAGAGCACCTGGAGGGCGGCGCGGTTCAGCGCCGCGTACCCGGCGATGGCCCCCTCGACCGCCTTCTGCGACTTGGCGAAGGCCGGCGGATCGCAGACCACGAGGTCGAACTTCCGCCCCTGCGCCTTGTAGCGGCGCAGGATCTCGAAGGCATCCTCGGAGGCGAAGGCATGGTCGGCCGCGTCCATGCCGTTCGCCCGGAAGTTCTCCCGGGCCAGGGCGATGGCGTCCTTGTCGACGTCGATGGTGACGACGTGGATCGCGCCGCCGAGGGCCGCGGCCACCGAGAACCCGCCCGTGTAGCCGAAGAGGTTGAGCGCGTCGCCGCGCCCTGCCGACATCTCCCGCACCAGCCGCCGGTTCTCGCGCTGGTCGAGGAAGAGGCCGGTCTTCTGGCCGAGCCGCACGTCGACGAGGAGCTTCATCCCGTGCTCGTCGATCTCGATCCGCTCCGGCGGCTCCGCACCCCAGAGGACGCGCCCCTGCGGCTTCGCCTCGTCCGACTCCTCGTCGCGCGCCACCTCGTCGCGCCCGAAGATCCCGACGAGCCCGGGCACCTCCTCCCGGAGGGCCTCGACGATGCGCGCCCGGTGGGGGGTGAGCCCGGCCGAGTAGAGCTTCATCACGGCGAAGTCGGCGTAGCGGTCGACCACCACCCCGGGAAGCCCGTCGTTCTCTCCGTGGACCAGCCGGTAGCCGGTGGTCCCGTGCACGAGGTCGCTGCGGAGCGCCAGGGCGCGCCGGATCCGGCCACGCCAGAAGGCGTCGTCGATCGCCTCGGCCGGCTCCCGGGTGAGGATGCGCACGGTGATGGCGGAGTGCGGGTCGAGGTAGCCGCGGGCGACGAATCGCCCGCCCTCGACCACGTCGACGATGGCGCCGGCGACGAGCCCCTTGGGCGCCTGCTCGATGGCCTTGCGGAACACCCACGGGTGGCCCGCCCGCAGGTGACGGACCAGATCCTTCTTCAGCTCCAGCGTCGCCTCGACCTCGCTCACGCCGCCCTCCCACGCTCCGAGAGACCCCGGGCGAAGTTTCCGATGACGAGCCCCGGCCGCGCCGTCCGGAGCGCCCGAAGCAGCGCCGGGACGCCCAGGGCCGGACCGCGCCCACCCCGCTCCCGCGCGATCGCCCAGTAGACGTCCGGATCCATCGCGAGCGACCGGGCCTGCACCTGGTCTGCGCCGACGCGCCGGACCAGCGACGCGAGCCGGGCGACCTCCTCCTCCCGGTCGGTGACGCCGGGGAAGACGAGCAGGTTGATGGCGAGGTAGAGCCCCCGCTCCCGGGCGACCCGCATCGACCGCTCGACATCGGCGAGCCCGTAGCGGGCCGGGCGGTAGTAGGCAGCGTAGAGATCCTCGGAGGCGGTGTTGATGGAGATCCGCACCGCGTCGAGCCCGGCGTCGGCGAGTGCGGCCAGCACGTCGGGGAGCGAACCGTTGGTGTTCACGTTGAGCGACCCGCGACCGGTGCGCTCCCGGATGAGCCGGATGGCGCGGGCGATCTCCTTCCCGCGCAGGAGCGGCTCCCCCTCGCAACCCTGGCCGAAGCTCACCATGGTGCGCCCCGAGGCGCTGGCGAGGTGCACCGCGCCCACCTCCGCCATCTCCTCCGCGGTCGGCGCCCGCGGGATCCGGTCGTGGCTGGACGGGGGCATGCCCTCCGCGGTCTCGGAGAGGCAGCCGACGCAGCGGGCGTTGCACGACGCGGAGGACGGGATGGCCCCCTCGTCGCGCCCGTAGAAGGTGTTCTGCGCGGTGAAGCAGGACCATTGAAGCGCGCAGCGGGCGAGCTGCCGGTAGACCGGGTTGTCGGCGCGGGCGAGCCGCTCCTCCACGAGGCCGGGAAGGTCCGGCGTGGAATGGCGCTCGGGGTCCCAGTGGCGCCGCCGGTCGGTGTGGAGCGCCCAGGCGACCGGACCGTCCGGACCGAGCGCCGCCGCCGTGTAGGCCCACTGCGGCAGGATCGGGGCGAGCGGACCGCCGAGCGGGGGGCGCGCCGCGGCGGGGAGCAGCGTCCGGGTGTACCCGGGGGGAAGCGTGGCGCCGACGGCCACCGGCACGAACCGCCGGCGTCCGACCCGCTCCTCCTCGAGGATCACCCGCTCGCCGGTGTCGGGGTCGAACCCGACCGGGAGCCTGCCAGGGAGGACGCAGAGGGAGCCCCCCACCGGGAGGGGGACGGGACGCCCCTCGGGACGGACGAGGTCTCCCCCCGTCCGCGCGGCGGCCAGAAGGCGGGGATGGTCGTAGACGACCCCCTTTTCATCGGCGAACAACAGTCGGAACATGGCGGGGTTGGGCGATTCATACCACCGGCGCCTTGCCCGCGCCCGGAGCGTCCCTACCTTCCGATCCCGGCGCGGCACCGCCCCCGGCCCCGCATGCGACCCAAAAGGGTCTTCCTGGTGGGGAACAACCACTTCCACGGACCCGTTAACCACGGGAGGGAGGTCATCTTGTCGTCGAGCCGTGCCATCGAGAACACACGCCGGGAGTTCGAGGTGCTCGCGCTCCCTCACCTCGACGGCCTCTACGCGGCCGCGCTCCGGCTCACCAAGAACCCCCGCGACGCCGAGGACCTCGTCCAGGACGCGGTGCTCCGCGCCTTCCGCTTCTTCGACAAGTTCGAGCGCGGCACCAACATCAAGGCCTGGCTGTACAAGATCCTCACCAACACCTTCATCAACCGCTACCGCCGGACCACCAAGGAGCGCTCCATCGTCGAGGACGAGCGCGACTCCGTGCAGGACCGGCTGGTGTCCCGCGACGCCGCCGACGTCGCCGAGGATCCGGAGCGGGCCTTCTTCGACCGGCTCCTCTCCGACGACGTCCTGCGCGCCATCGACGCGGTGCCCATCGACTTCCGGATGGCGGTGATCCTGGCCGACCTCCAGGACTTCTCCTACAAGGAGATCGCTGACATCCTCGACGTCCCGGTGGGAACCGTGATGAGTCGCCTGTTCCGGGGACGCCGCCTGCTGCAGAAGCAGCTCGCGGAATACGCCACCTCGTCGGGCGTGTTGCACGCGGGCGGGGACGATGGGAGCATCCAGCTCGACGCCTGGAAGCGGAAGCGCGGCATCTCGTAGCAACGGACCCAAGGACATGACGCAGGGCTCGACCTCCACGACGACCTTCGACTGCAGCGACGTGGAACGGCTGCTCGAGCCCTACCTCGACGGCGAGTTCGGCGACGACGACCGCGCCTCCCTGGAGTCGCACCTCTCGGCCTGCGCCGGCTGCCGCGACGGCGCCGCGTCGGCCATGGCCTTCCGCTCGGCGCTGCGCGCCCGGCTGCGCGAGGCCTTCGCCCCCGGCGCCCCGCACGCCACCGCACCCGACTCCCTGCGGCGCCGCATCTCGGCCGCGCTCGACGCCGAGGTGGAGCGCCCCGCCGCCTGGTGGCGCCGCATCCTCTCCCCGCTCCCGGTGGCCGCCATGGCCGCCTGCGTGGCCGGGGTCCTGGTGGTCTTCGCGGGGCACCGGGCCACCGACCCGCTCGTCGAGGAGGCGGTCCGCAAGCACGCCCGGGACCTCCCCCTCGAGCTCAGCACCGCCTCCATCGCGCCCGAGGTCATCCCCGGGATGCTGGCCTCCAAGCTCGACTTCAACCCACGCCCGCCGACCTTCCGCGGCGACGGGGTGAAGCTCGTCGGTGCACGGCTCGCGCAGTTGCGCGACTGGCCCGCGGCCTACATGCGCTACGAGACGCCGCGCGGCGGACGCTTCGGGCTCTTCATCATCGACGACCCGAAGCGGCGCGTCGCCGACGAAGGTCACGCCGTCCGCGCCGGACCCGAGACCATCTGGGTGATGAACATGCGCGGCTACAACGTGGCGGTGTGGCGCCGCAACGAGATCGTCTACTCCCTCGTCTCCGACCTCGACGAGGCCGACCTCGTCCGGCTGGTCGAGACGGCCCAGCCCGCCGAGCGATAGCGCTCCTGCCGGTGGTCTTTTGACATCCCGTTCGGGGCGGCCATAGGATCCCCGGATGCAGAAGACCGTCCTCCTCATCGAGAGTGACACCAGCTTTGCGCGCGCGATGTCGAACGCCCTGGAGGCCCGGGGGTTCGGCGTCCGGACGAGCAGCGACGGCAAGGAAGGGTTCGAGCTGGCACGCGCCCTCCACCCCGACTGCGTGGTGCTCTGCGTCGAGCTGCCCGGCCTGTCCGGGTACTCGTGGTGCAACCGCTTGAAGAAGGATGGCGACCTGAAGGGCATCCCGCTCGTCATCACCAGCTCCGAGGCCACCCCGGAGACCTTCGACCAGCACCGGAAGCTGAAGACCCGAGCCGAGGACTACCTGCTCAAGCCCTTCCCCCCCGAGACCCTGGTCGACCGGATCGGGGCGCTCGTGGGGCTGCCCGACCGTGGCGGTGCCGACGAGGATCTCGTCACCCTCGACGACGTCGAGCTCGACGTGGCCTCCCCGGCAGCGACGCCGGCGGCCGAGGAGGACGCCGACCTCCGGATGCTCGACGAGGCCTTCGACAGCATCAGCCGCGGCGGCGACGAGCCCGGCGCCCGCCGCCCCGGCGCGGCACCCTCGGAACCGCCCCTCACCCTGATGCCCGACGCCGACGAGGCCCCTGCCCTGTCCGCGCTCGACCGGGAGATGGAGGCGGCGCTCGCATCCCTCGCCGAGGAGGCCGCCGAGGCATCGAAGGCCGACCCCTTCGCCCCCACCCATGCGGCGGGTACCGTGCCGGCCCTCCACCCGCCGTCGACGCGACGCATCGAGGCGCGCGTGGAGTCGGTCGCCGAGGACGAGACGCCCGTCCTGCTCGAGGACGTCGAGGTCCTGCCCGCGTTCGACGAGAACGCCGCCGCGGCGCTGCGGGCCGCGCAGGAGGAGGCCGGGACGCTCCGCGTGGAGGTCGACGCACTCCAGGCCGAGGCCGGACGGCTCCGCGACGAGGGGGATGCGCTCCGGGACGAGGCCGTGCGACTCCGCGAGGAGGGCGACGTGCTCCGGGCCGACGCCGAGCAGGTGCGCGCCCAGGCGGAGGCGGCAGCCGGCCTCGCGTCGGCACGCGAGGAGGAGCTGGCCGGGTTGACGGCTCGGCTCGCCGAGGCCGGCGCGTCGGCGAGCGCCCGGGCCGAGGAGCTCGTCGAGGCCACCCGGCGCACCGAGGATCTCGAGCGCGAGCTGGAGAACTCCCGGGCCGCGGCTGAGGGACTCCGGGCCGAGATCGAATCCCTCCGCTCTTCTGCCGACGGCGTGCGGGGCGAGGCTGCGAGCCTCCAGAACGAAGTGGCGACACTCCGGGCCACGCTGGACGCGGCCCGCACCGAGGCCGACGGCAACCGCGCCGAGGTCGACCGGCTGCGCACCGAGGCCGAGGGACTGCGCACCGAGGCCGATCGGTTCCGCTCCGAGGCCGAGGGGCTGCGCGCCGAAGCCGATCAGTTCCGCTCCGAGGCCGAGGGGCTGCGCGCCGAGGCCGACGCGTTCCGTGCCGAGGCGGAGGACCGGGCCACCGAAACGTCGCGCCGGCTCCTGGAGCTCGAGGGACGGGCCGCGGAGCAGGAGGAGCGCGCCCAGCGGGCCCAGCAGCGTCTGCGGACCGACGAGAAGGTCCGGGAGAAGACGCGAAGGGCCCTCGCCATGGTGCTCCAGATCCTCGAGGAGCGCTCGGCGGGGGACGGCGGGGCCGGCGGCTCAGCCCCCCCGGCGGCGCCGTAGCGCAGACGCCACCTCGGCGAGCTCCTTCACGCCGAGGACGCGGGCCGCAGCGAAGTAGGCGACGGCCCCGGCCGCGATCGGAACGAGGGCGAGCGGCGCCTGCCGGGCCAGCCCGCCCGCGGGCAAGAGCGGCGTGACGCCGGCCTTGACGGCCAGCACCACCGCGACCATCACCGCCGAGGCAAGCAGCGTCCGTCCGAGCTGCCGGTAGATGCCCGCCCCGCCCAGCCCGCCGTGGCGCCACTTCCAGGCCACGGCCAGGACGGCGAAGTTCGCCGTGGCCGCGAGGGAGACGCCGAGCGCGATGCCGCGGAAGCCGAGCACGGGGTGGAGCAGGAGGACGAAGGCGACGTTGGAGACCATCCCCACGATGCTCGCGATCACCGGGATGCGTGGCTCGTCGAGGGCGTAGAAGGCGGGCGCGAAGACCTTCACCGCCGAGTACCCGTAGAGCCCGACCGCGTAGAACACCAGGGCGTCGGCGGTGGCCGAGGCGTCGGCGGCGTCGAACCGGCCGTGCTCGTACACGAGGGAGACGACCGGATGGGCCAGGGTGACGAGCCCGACGGCGGCCGGCACGTTGAGGAAGGCCACGAGCCGCATGGCCGACCCGAGCGTCTCGCGGACGCCGTCCATGTCGCCCCGAGCGACCCGCTGCGCGACGCCGGCCCCGGCGACGGTGGCGATGGCCACCCCGAACACGCCGAGCGGCAGCTGCATCAGCCGGAAGGCCATCTGCAGCCAGGTGTTCGCCCCCACCTCGTGCGAGGCGAAGATGGTGCTGACGAGGATGTTCACCTGGGTGGCCGACAGCCCGATCACCGAGGCGCCCATGAGCCTGCCGATGCGGCGGATGCCCGGGTCGGCGAGCGCGGCCCGGCCCAGGACCGGCCGAAGCCGGAATCCCATGGCGTGCAGGCTGGGCCACTGGGCGGCGAGCTGCATGGCCCCACCGACGAGCGTCCCCACCGACCACCCCACCGCCGCCGCGCGCGGCCCCTGCCCCGTCGCCCAGAGCCATGCCCCCACCGCGATGGCGCCCACGTTGAAGAGCGCCGGCGCCAGGGCGGGCGCGGTGAAGCGCGACTGGGCGTTCAGCATGCCCATGGCCACCGCGGAGAGGGACACGAGCAGGAGGAACGGCATCATGACCCGGGTGAGCTCGGTCGCGAAGGCCGCCTCCTCCGGCCCGAACCCGGGCGCGAGGAGCCGAACGATGGCGGGGGCCGCGACGAGCCCGGCGAGGACGATCCCCCCCACCACCAGGAGAACGAGCCCCACCAGCGCGTTGGCGAGACGGTGGGCGTCCTCCTTGCCGCGGCGGGCGTGCGCCTCGGCGAAGGTGGGGACGAAGGCCGAGGAGAGCGCCCCCTCGGCGAAGAGGTCCCGGAGCAGGTTGGGGATGCGGAAGGCGACGACGAAGGCGTCGGACCAGCGGTTCGCCCCCACCAGGGCCGCGAAGAGCTGGTCGCGCACGAGCCCCAGCACCCGCGACGTCATGGTCGCGGCGGAGAGCCAGATCGCCCGCCCCATCCGCATCGTCACCGGCGCACCCGGGGGCTCAGTGCTTTCCGCCCTGGGAGCCCTTGCTGGCCATCTCCCGCTTGATCATCCACGACTTCGCCTGGGCCATCACGGTGGCGGGCACGTTCCGGTCGCGAGCGAGATCCTTGATGTCCTTCTCCTGGAGCGTGGGGAGGAACTTGAGCGCGGTCGGGAGCGGCACCTTGGGGTTGCGGACCAGCGCGGCCCGGAGCGCGTAGACCTTGAGGAAGTCCCGGCTCTCGTAGATGTAGCGGAGCACGTCGGCGTTGGCGGTCCGGGAGTTGGCGAGCGACAGGATCTCCCCGTCGGTGATGCGCGGGCTCTGGGCGGCGGCCAGGCTGACCAGCCGGTTGGCGTCGCGCAGGAGCAGCGTCCGGGCCTCGCGGTTCCCCAGGGTGGCGAGCTTGATCTTCTGGGACACCGACATCTTGAGGACCCGCTGGGTCATGCTGAGCCGCTTCAGTTCCTGCTCCGGGTCGGGCGGCGGCATCGAGCCCGTGCCGCCCTCCGCCTCGGGCTCGTGGGCCAGCTCGGCCCGGTACTCCACCAGGAGGGTCTCGGCGGAATCCTCGCCGGACCGGGACGCCGGATCGGTGCCGTGGATGCGCCGGTGGGCCTCGACGAGCTGCGGGACGTCGAGGAGCACCAGCCCGTTGCGGACGCAGAAGTCGCAGGCGCCGTCGATGGTGGAGGCCGGGGCGCTCGGGTTCCGGCACAGCCCGCGCACGATGTCGTCGTGCCGGAGCAGGCGGAGCTCGTTCTGGCGGATGATCTCGAGCAGGGGGGCGGGGACGACGGGCGCCAGCCGCGCCACCGTCTCGTCCGAGGTGGCCGGGTTGAGGAGGATGGCCTGGAGCGCCCCCGGCGACGACGCCAGACGGTCGGCCAGCCAGTCGAGCACCGGGCCGTCCACCGCCTCGGAGCGGAGCGCCGTCGACCAGATCTTCTCCGGGAGGGCGCTGGCCGAGCGCGCCGCGGTCTCCTGCACCGCGGCGTCGGCGTCGAAGGAGAGGAAGAAGAGCATCGTCACGAGGTCGCCCGGCGCGACCGCGGGGACGAGCCCCTTCGCCCCCATCATGCGCAGGGGCGCCGGCGCCGCCGGATCGACGTGCTTGCGGAGGGCGGGCGAGAGCGCCTCGACGGGAAGCGGGCAGCCGGGCAAGGGGTCAGCCCTCCCCGTCCAACCGTGGCGGGTCCCCGGGGTTGGCCCTGCGCTCGCTCCACCCGTGGTGGATCCGGCCGAGCATCCGGTTGAGCCAGTTGCGCCGGGAGAGGAAGGGGACCACCGGGCGCTGGCGCGTGCCCAGCGCGATGCGGGCGGCGACCAGGTCGGGGTCGCCCGGGTGGAAGGCGAGCCCCCGTTCGAGCGCCCGCACGGCCCGGACCCGCTGGCCGAGCGCCATCGCCACCTGCGACTGGTTGATCACGAGCGCCGGCTCGGGACGGCCGTTGCGGACCGCCCCGTCGACCAGCACCACGCCCAGGTTGGAGTTCTTCTCGACCAGCACCAGGGTGAGCCCGTACCAGGACTGGACGTGCGGGTCGGACGGGCTGCGGCGGTAGGCCCGGCCGAAGGCCTCATGGGCGCCCTCCCGGTCTCCGGCCTGGAAGCGGCGCATCCCCTCCTCGAGCGCGGCGGCCGCCTCGGGCGGAAGGGATCGCTCCCCTGGCTGCCCCGGCGCCGCGGTCACGGGTTCATCTCGTGGATGAGCCGCAGCCCGTCGAGCGTGAGGTGCTCGTCCACCTCGGTGATGGCCTTCGACAGCCCGGCCACGAGCGGGGCGAGCCCCCCGGTGGCGACGACCAGGGCCGGGAAGGGGAGCTCGGCCTGCATGCGCTCGCAGATCCCGTCGACGAGCCCCACGTATCCGAAGACGATCCCGCTCTGCATGCTGGCGACGGTGTTCTTCCCCACCACGTGGGGCGGCCGGGCGAACTCGACGCGCGGCAGCTTGGAGGCATTCCGGAAGAGGGCCTCCATCGAGATGGAGACGCCCGGCGCGATGGCGCCGCCCAGATACTCCCCCCGGGGGGAGACCGCGTCGAAGGTGGTGGCGGTCCCGAAATCGACCACGATGAGCCCGCGCTTGAACCGGGCGAAGGCGGCCACCGCGTTCACCACCCGGTCGGCCCCGACCTCCCGGGGGTTGTCGTACAGAATGGGGAGTCCCGTCTTCACCCCGGGCCCGACGAAGAGCGGCTTCACCCCGAAGTAGCGCTGCGACATCTGCTCGAGGGCGAAGGCGAGCGGGGGCACCACGCTCGAGATGACGATGGCCCGCACCCGGGTCGGGTCGAGCGCGACCGAGGCGTAGAGCTGCCGGACCAGGATGCCCCACTCGTCGTGGGTCCGGCTCTGCGACGTCTCGACGCGCCACTGGTGGCGGAGCGCCGCCCCCTCGAAGGCGCCGAGCACCGTGTTGGTGTTGCCCACGTCGATGGCGAGAAGCACGGCGGAAGGGTAGCCTCAGGCCCCTGCCGGGTCAACGCGAGCGACCATGCGGACGTCGCCGGAGACGATGCGCACGAGCCCGCCCTTTCCGCGAACCAGGAGGGCCCCGGACGCGTCGATGTCCTCGGCCACGCCCGTGAGTTCCCCGCCATCGGCGTCGACCCGGACCTCCCGGCCCAGGGTCACGGAGCGCTCACACCAGGCGGCCCGGATCGGGGCGAATCCCTCGGAGGCGTGCCGGTCGAGCCACTGCTCGAGCTCGGAGAGGAGCGCCGCCGCGAAGAGCGCCCGCGGGACCGGCTGCCCCCGCTCGATGGAGAGGCTGGTCGCCACGCCGCGGAGCTCGGCCGGGAAGTCCGCGGGGCCGGAGTTCAGGTTCACGCCGATGCCCAGGACCACCCAGTGCACGAGGTCGGGCTCGGCGGAGAGCTCGGTGAGGATCCCCGCCACCTTGCGCCCCCCGACGAGCAGATCGTTCGGCCACTTGATGCCGGCCTCGACCCCCGCCTTGCGGCAGGCGTCGCAGGCGGCCACCGACGCCACCAGCGTGATCTCGGGGGCGCGCTGGGGCGGAAGGTTCGGCCGCAGGACGACCGAGAGGTAGAGGTTGCGTCCGGCCGGGGAGGCCCAGGTGCGGCCGCGACGGCCCCGTCCCGCGGTCTGGCTCTCGGCGATCACCACCTCGCCGTGGTCCGCCCCGGCGTCGGCCAGCTCCCGCGCCCGGTCGTTGGTGGAGGGAAGCTCCACGCTGCAGTGGAGGACGTGGCCGAGCTCCTGGGTGTTGAGCAGGGGGCCGATCTCGAGCGACCCCAGCCGGTCGGGGATGGCCGTGAGCCGGTAGCCGCGGGCGGAGACGGCCTCGATCCGGTAGCCCTGCCCCCTCAGCGCGTTGACGTGCTTCCACACGGCGGCGCGGGAGAGCCCGAGCTTGCCGCTGATGGCCTCGCCGGAGACGAAGTCGTCCGCCGCCTCGGCGAGGAACGCGAGGACCAGTTCCTCGCTCCCCGATGCGACCTCGGCCATCCGGGGATTCTCGGGGCCGCCGCCCCGGCCTGTCAAACGGCCGGAAGGGTCAGGCGGGTGACCCGACCTCGAAGGAGATGTCGGCGGCGCGCGCGCTGTGTGTCAGCGCGCCCATGGAGACGAAGTCGACACCGGTCGCCGCCACGCGCGGGAGCCGCTCCAGGGTCATGTTGCCGCTGGCCTCGAGCAGCACGCGGCCGGCGGCGCGGCGCACCGCCTCGGCCATCTGCCCGTCGTCCATGTTGTCGAGGAGCACGATGTCGGCACCGGCGGCGATGGCCTCGTCGAGCCCGGGCAGGTCCACCACCTCGGTCTCGACCCGGAGCATGGCGTTGCCGCGGGCGCGGGCGCGGCGCACCGCCTCCCCCACCCCGCCGCAGGCCGCCACGTGGTTGTCCTTCACCAGGATCCCGTCCCCCAGGGAGAAGCGGTGGTTCACCCCTCCACCGGCGCGGACCGCCTCCTTCTCGAGCCGCCGCCAGCCCGGCGTGGTCTTCCGCGTGTCGAGGAGGCGCGTCCGCCCCCCGGCCCCGGAGAGGGCCTCCACGGCCCGCCGCGTCCCGGTGGCCACGCCGGAGAGGCGCTGCAGGAAGTTGAGGGCGGTTCGCTCGGCGGCGAGCAGCGCCCGCATCGGCCCGGTGGCCTCCCCGAAGGTCTCGCCGCGCGCGACCCGGTCGCCGTCGGCCCGGGTGAACCGGCACTCCGCGCCCAGCCGCTCGAAGACCCGGATGGCCACGGCGGTGCCGGCGAGCACCAGGTCCTCCTTGGCGAGGAAGGTGCCGCGCCCGGAGGCGGTGGCCGGGATGGTGGCCTCGCTGGTGACGTCGCCGAGGCCGAGGTCCTCCTCGAGCGCGAGGTCGAGGAGCCGTTCGACGGCGGGAACGAGCGCGGTCATGGAGAGCTCCTGCCGCCGGTGAGCATGGCCCGGTGCGCCTCGAGCTTCCGGCGCCGCTCGGAGAGTTCCTCGATGCGTGCGCGGGCCTCCTCGACGACCTCCTTCGGGGCCCGGTCGACGAAGCTGGGGTTGGCGAGCCGCTTCTCGACACCGTCCATGTCGGCGGTCAGGCGGGCGATCTCCTTGTCGACCCGGACCGTCTCGGCCGCCATGTCGACGGCGCCGGCGAGCGGGATGAGCACCTCGAACCCGTCGCCGACGGACACGGCGCACTGGGGACGCCGCCCTGCGGGGCGGCCCGCGTCGTGGAGGACGAGCCCCTCCACGTTCCCCAGGCGGAGGATGCGCCCCTGCTCGGCGCGCACGGTGTCGAGCGCCTCGGGCGAGAGCCCACCGACCTCGACCCCGTGGAAGACCGTCTTCCACGGAACGTTCATCTCGCCGCGGACGCTGCGGATCGCCTCCACCACGCCGAGGACGGGCGCGAAGGCGCGCTCGGCGGCCTCGTCGACCGGACGGCGCTCCGGGTACGGGGCCTCGAGGAGCGACGGCGCCCACCGCGCGTCGCCGAGCCGCTGCCCGAGCATCTGCCAGAGCTCCTCGGTGACGAAGGGCATCATGGGGTGGAGCAGCCGCAGCGCGGTGTCGAGCGCGTGGGCGAGCACGGCACGGGTGGCCTGCTTCTTCTCCGCGTCCTCGCCCTCGAAGACCTGCTTGGTGAGCTCGATGTACCAGCCGCACAGGTCGACGTAGCAGAAGCGGTAGAGCGTCCCGGCCGCCTCGTCGAAGCGGAAGGCCTCCAGCGCATCGACCGTGGAATTCACGGCGCGTGCGAGACGGGCCAGGAGCCAGCGGTCGGCCGGGCTGCGGGCCAGAGAGACGGCGCTGGCCGGGTCGGGCGCCCCCTCGAGGTGGATGAGCGCGAACCGGGTGGCGTTCCAGAGCTTGTTGGCGAAGGCCCGGTAGCCGTCGATCCGGTCCTTGGCGAGCTTGATGTCCCGCCCCTGGGCGCTGGTGAGCGCCGCCAGCGTGAAGCGCAGCGCGTCGGCGCCGTACTGGTCGGTGATGACCAGGGGGTCGATGACGTTCCCCTTGGTCTTGGACATCTTCTGCCCCTTCTCGTCGCGCACCATGGGGTGCAGGAAGACGGTGCGGAAGGGGACGTCGCCCATGAAGTGGATGCCCATCATCATCATCCGGGCCACCCAGAAGAAGATGATGTCGTGCCCGGTCTCCATGACCGAGGTCGGGTAGAAGGTCTCGAGCTCCTTCGTCCGGTCGGGCCAGCCGAGCGTCGAGAAGGGCCAGAGCGCCGACGAGAACCAGGTGTCGAGGACGTCCTCGTCCTGTCGCAGGGTGCGACTCCCGCACGTTCCGCAGGCCTCCGGGGTGGAGCGGGCCACGGTGGCGTGACCGTCACCGCAGTACCAGGCCGGGATCTGGTGCCCCCACCAGAGCTGGCGCGAGATGCACCAGTCGTGGATGTTGCGCATCCACGCCATGTAGGTGTTCGTCCAGCCCTCGGGGATGAAGCGGGTCCTGCCCTCCTCCACGGCCGCGATGGCGGGCCGGGCCAGCGGCTCGATCTTCACGTACCACTGGTCGGAGAGGAGCGGCTCGAGCACCGTCTCGCAGCGCTGGCAGCGGCCGAGCGGGAGCAGGTGCGGCTTCGCACCCCGGTCGAGCCCCTTCTCGGCGAGCGCGACCTTCACGGCCTTGCGGGCCTCGAAGCGGTCCATGCCGGCGAACGGGCCGGCCTCGGCGGTCATGCGCCCGTCGGGGCCGATGACCGGGAGGAGCGGCAGGCCGTGGCGCTGGGCCACCTCGAAGTCGTTGAAGTCGTGGGCCGGCGTCACCTTCACCGCACCGGTCCCGAACTTGGGATCGACGAGCACCGCGTCGGCCACCACCGGGAACTCACGGCCGGTGATGGGGTGCCGGACGTTCCTTCCGACCACGGCGCGCCAGCGCTCGTCGTCGGGATGGACGGCGATCGCGGTGTCGCCCAGCATGGTCTCGGGGCGCGTGGTGGCGACCACGATCTCGCCGGAGCCGTCGGCCAGCGGGTAGGCGAAGCTCCACAGCTCCCCGGCGTGGTTCTCCTCGTGGTTCACCTCGAGGTCGGAGAGGGCGGTGTGGCAGCGCGGGCACCAGTTGATGAGCTTCTTGGCCCGGTAGATGAGCCCCTCCTCCCACAGCCGCACGAAGACCTCGCGCACGGCCCGGGAGAGCCCCTCGTCCATGGTGAAGCGCTCGCGCTGCCAGTCGAGCGAGGCGCCGAGCGCCTGGTGCTGGACGCCGATGCGGGAGCCGTACTGCTCCTTCCAGGCCCAGACCCGGCGCAGGAACTCCTCGCGCCCGAGGTCGTGCCGGCTCTTCTTCTCGGTCTTCTGCAGCTCCTTCTCGACCACCATCTGGGTGGCGATGCCGGCGTGGTCGGTTCCCGGGAGCCAGAGCACGTTGAAGCCGCTCATGCGCTTCCAGCGGATCAGGATGTCCTGGATGGTCGCGGTGAGCGCGTGGCCGAGGTGGAGCGAACCGGTGACGTTGGGCGGCGGCAGCACGATCGAGAAGGCGGGCCGGGACCGGTCGTTCTCGTCGGCGTGGAAGTACCCGCGCTCGAGCCAGGTGCGGTACCAGCGGGGCTCGACGTCGCGGTGATCGTAGGCCTTCGACAGCTCTGTCGAGGCGGGAATCTGTCGTTCTTCGGACACGTCACTCTCCAAGGGCACGCCGGTCCAGCGGTTCCGGGGGTCGCCGCTTCCGGGTTCAGCGCTTCTGGCGCTCGTTCACCAGGCGTTCCACGTGCTCGCGGATGATCACCTCCGCGAGCTGCGGGACGACCTCCCAGGCGATCCTCTCCACCACCTCGCGCGACGCCTGCGAGATCGCGAGCCGCAAGGCCGCCTCGCCGCCGTCGGGGGACGCCGCGGCCGTGGTCGGCGCGGCCGGCGCGCGGACGGGCGGGGGCACCGCCGCCGCGACCGGCATCGGGGCCCGGTCGAAGGGCGAGCCCGCGGAGACGTCGCTCCAGTCGTCGTCGGATGTGGCCGGGGCCGTCATCCCGAAGGGCTCGGGGGGCGGCGGGCGGGCCGGAGCCGGGGCCCGCGCCGGGGCCGGCGCGAACGACCGGAGCGGCGGGGGCGGCACCGGGGCTGCCGGGCGGGAAGCGGGGGCCGGCGGCGGGCGAATGCCTGCCGCCTTGACGCTCGTCGGCGGAAGCGACCCGGGACGTGCGGCCCCCGCGCGGAGCGGATGGCCGGGCGGCGGGAAAGGGGGCGGGACGGTGCGGCGCGGCGGAACTGGCGGGACCGGACGCTGCGCCTGGACTGGAGCATGCGCCGGCGCGGGTGCCGGGGTCAGGCGCGGGTACGGGAGCGGCAGGGGTTCGACCGTCACCCCCTCGACGAGCTCCCGGACGCGCGACAGGAGGGACTGGCTGTCGAAGGGCTTGGCGACGTGCCCGTCGGCACGCACCGCCCGCGCACGCCCCTCGTCGAAGGGCTCGAAGGTCCCGCTGAGCAGCAGCACGGGGGTCTCGGCGAGCTGGGGGTCGGCCTTGAGGGCCTGGCAGAGCTCGTAGCCGTTCATGCCGGGCATCGCCGCGTCGGCGAGGACGATGTCCGGCCGCATCTCGCGGGCCTTGCGCAGCGCGTCCTCGCCGTTGCCCACCACCGTGACCCGGTAGTCCTCCCCGGCGAACACGATGCCGACGACCTTCTGGATGGTGACCGAATCGTCGGCGAGGAGCAGGTTCTTGGGCATGGATTTCTCGGACGCGGGGACAGCCGGAGAGCTAACGCGCCGTTCCCGCGAGTGTCAATCTTCCTCGAAGTTTATCCGGGTTTTCCCGGCGCGAGCAGCGCATCCCAGGGAGGCCGCCTGACCGGCCCCGGGCCGGTCGCCTCGGAGAGCCCGAGCACCCGGTCGACGAGGACCCCTGCCGTGGTGCCCCCGGCGTCGAGCAGCAGGAGCACGCGCGGGTCGCCCGGCGCCCCGGCGCCGAGCAGATGGGCGGCGTCCCAGGCCGGGTGGATGGCCCGTCCGTGGTGCAGGATCCCCCGGAGCCCCTCGGGGGCCAGGGGAACCAGGGTGAGCCGGACCGGGTCGATCACATGGACCACGAGCGGGAGGGGAACGGCCAGGGTTTGCCCGGCGCGCTCGGCGAGGAGCTCCCGCTCCGCCGGCGGATCGTCCGGTCCGGAGGCGAACGGTCGCGGGGAAAGTCGCACCATGGTGAGGAGTGCCGCCGGCGCGAGCTCCAGGTGGAGCACCTCCCCGAAGCGGAGGGCCGACGAGAAGGGGGAGGGCTCGGCCTCGACGGTTCGCTCCGGCAGCCGGAAGGCCTCCGCGTCGGCCAGGTCGGCCACCCCGTCCATCCGGTCGACCAGGAGCGGCGGGAGACCTGCACCCTCGAGGAGCAGCGCGAAGCGCGGGTCGCCCACGAGCCCGAGCCGCTCGGCCAGCCCGACCGCGCCGTCGGGGGGCGCGCGCCCCGAGGCAACCCCCGCAGGAACGATCTCGCGCACGGTCGCGAGCGGGAGCGCGAAGGCGACCCCTCCTGCGCGGAACCGGAGCACCTGTCGACCGGGAGGGGTGATCACCCGGCCATGGTATACCAGCCGGATGCCCGCCTCGGTCCTCCTGGTGGACGACGAGCGCTTCGCCCGAACCCTGTACGCCGACTACCTCCGGGCTGCCGGCTACGCGGTCGAGGTCGCGGAGGACGCCCCGGCGGCCGTCCGGATCCTCGAGGGTCGCCGCTTCGACGTCCTCCTCACCGACATCGTCATGCCCGGCGGCGACGGGCTGCAACTCCTCGCCGACGCCAAGCGGCTCGACCCCGACGTCCAGGTGGTGGTCATCACCGCCCTCGACCGGGTCGACCCCGCCGTCCGTGCCATGCGCGCCGGCGCGTCCGACTACCTCGTGAAGCCGGTCACGCCCGAGGCCATTCAGCTCGCCGTGCAACGGTCCCTCTCGACGCGGGCCCTGCTCGCCGAGAACTCCGCGCTCCGCGGCCACGTGAACCTCTTCGAGACCTGCCAGCGGATCACCGGGACGCTGGAGCGGGACAAGGTGGTCCCGCTGGCCCTGCCGGCCCTGGCCGCAGAGTGCAAGTCCCGGGCGGCCGTCCTCCTCGAGCGGGACGGCCCGGACGGCTGGCGTCTCTCCGGCGTCCACGGCATCGACTCGGCGGAGGCGGGCGAGATCCTGGCACCCGCCCTCCCCCGCCTCGGCGAGCTGGGGCTCGACGCGACCCTCCTCCTCGAGCTGCCCTCGCCCGGGGAGACTTCGACCATCCGCTGCCTCTTCTTGCCGGTCTCGGACGGCCCCGAGATTCTCGGCGCGGTGTGCCTGCTCGTCACCGGCCCCCTCGACGCCGAGCGCGCCGGACGGGCCGCCTTCATCTGTCGCCACCTGGGAACGGCGCTCCGGGCCCTCGGCCACCTCTCCCACGTGGAGGCCCTCGCCTACGTCGACGACGTCACGCTCCTCTACAACAACCGCTTCCTCGACGTGGCCCTCGACCGCGAGCTGGCCGGGGGGCGCCCGTTCTCCCTCCTCTTCATGGACCTCGACCGCTTCAAGGCGGTGAACGACCGGCACGGGCACCTGATGGGCTCGTCGCTCCTCGGCGAGTTCGGCCGCGTGCTCCGCTCCTGCGTCCGGGACGAGGACGTGCTCGTCCGCTACGGCGGGGACGAGTTCGTGGCCCTGCTCGCCGGGGTCGACTCCGGCGGCGGACTCAAGGTGGCCGAGCGCATCCGCCGCGCCGTGGAGGACCGGCGCTTTCTCTCCCGCGAGGGGCTGTCGGTCCGGCTCACCGTCTCGATCGGGCTCGCCAGCCACCCCGAGCACGCCCCCACGAAGGCGATGCTCCTCGACCTCGCCGACCGTGCCATGTACCGGGGCAAGGAGACCACCCGCAACGTCGTCTACATGGCAGCGGCGGAGCTGCCTCCGTCCCCGCGGTGAGGCCGACGGTGGAGAGGAGCCTCGCCGCGGAGACCCTGCTCGACCAGGCGCTCGACGCGCTCGACGGGGGGGATCCGGAGCGGGCGCTCGAGCTGGCCGTCGAGGGCGCCCGCCTGGCCGGGCGAGGCGACGACGAGGAACTCCAGGCCCGCCTGGCCATCGCCGAGGGGCAGTCGCGGCTCGCGCTCGGCGACTCCCGCACCGCACTCGCCTGCATCACCCGCGGGGCCCGGGCCTTCCCGGACGACCTCGACGTCCAGGTCGAGGAAGCGACCGCCCTCCACGAGCTCTCCCGCTTCGAGGAGGCGGCGGCGATCCTCGCCCGCGTCCTGGAGGCGGACCCCGGCGACGCGGGGGCCCACTGGCTGCTCGGCCTCTCCCTCGAGCGGCTGGGGCGGGCGGCGGCGGCGGAGCGCCACCTCGGGCGGGCGCGGGAGATCGCCCCCGACGACTTCCCCGCCCCGGTCACCCTCTCCCCGGACGCGTTCGAGGCGGTGGTGGAGCAGGCGCTCGCCGAGCTCCCGGAACCGGTCCGACGCTGGCTGGCGAACGTCGCCGTGACGGTGGAGGACCTCCCGGGGCCCGAGGAACTCCTCGCCTCCGAGCCACCCCACTCGCCCTCCATCCTGGGGATCTTCCGGGGGTCGCCGCTCGGCGACAAGGCCTCGATGGACCCCTGGAGCCACTTCCCCTCCTCCATCGCCCTCTTCCAGAGGAACCTGGAGCGGATGGCCCGGGACGCGGACGAGCTCGTGGACGAGATCCGGATCACCCTCCTCCACGAGGTCGGCCACTTCCTGGGACTCGACGAGGACCAGCTCCGCGACCTCGGGCTCGACTGATCGACCCGCCCGGAGGCGCGGGATCAGATGAATAATTGACCGGATCCGGTCGATATCGCATCGTGCAGGCCAATGGCCGTCATCGAGTCGATGGAGTTCGCCCAGGTCCTCGCGGAGGCTGGCGACATCGCGCGGAACGTCAACCAGCGCCTCACCAGCGCCCACCTCCTGCTGGCCTTCTTCGTGGTCCCCAACCGGGCAGAGATGCTGCTCCGGGAGCGTGGCGTCGACGAGGACCGGATCCTGCTCGCGATGCCGGGAGCGCCGGAGGAGCCGGAGGGGCTCGAGCGCGACCTGCGCGAGCGGGCCCGGCAGGTGGCCGAGGGGCTCCGGGCCGACGAGACCGACTGCATCCACCTCCTCATCGCCATGACCCGGGTGCGCCACTGCTCGGCCCACCAGCTGCTCGCCGCCTGCGGGCTCGAGCTCGCGGCGCTCCGCAACGTCGCCCTCTCCTACTACACGGCGGGCATGCCCCGCCGGCTCCGGCGCGTGCCCCAGCCGGCCACCCGCGCGCCGGCGCCGATGGCGCGCCGTTCCCCCGGCCCGCAGCGGCCCGCCCCGGTGGAGCAGGACCTCGAGGGGGAGCCCATCGACGACGACGAGCCGGAGTCCGGCGTCCTCGACCTCTCCCCGCGACCCGCCGCACGCGCCACGCCCGCCTCGACCGGCGCGCCCTCCATGGCGCCGGCCCGGGCCCGCTCCGCGCACACGCTCGACCCCACCGACTTCCCCTGGCTCTCCCAGCTGGGGAGGAACCTGACCGAGCTCGCCGCCGCCGGCCGGCTCGACCCGCTCGTGGGCCGGGAGGTCGAGGTGGAGCAGACCCTCGACGTGCTCGGGAAGCGGCGCACCAACAACCCGCTGCTCGTCGGCGAGGCCGGCGTGGGGAAGACCGCCATCGTCGAGGGGGTGGCGCAGCGCCTGCTCGCCCAGGCCTCGCCGCGCGTGGTCGTCGAGCTCGACATGGCGAGCGTGCTCTCGGGCACCCAGCTGCGTGGCTCCTTCTCCGAGAAGCTGCGCGGGATCCAGGACGAGGTCCGGCGCGCCGAGGGGCGCGTCGTCGTCTTCATCGACGAGGTGCACACCGTCATGGGCGCCGGGTCAACCGGCGAGGGGCCGCAGGACGCGGCCAACGAGCTCAAGGCCGGGCTGGCCCGCGGCGAGTTCCCCTGCATCGGCGCCACCACCCACGACGAGTACCGCAAGCACATCGAGAAGGATCCGGCGCTGGAGCGCCGCTTCACGCCGGTCCTGGTCCGCGAGCCGTCGGTGCCCGACACGCTCCGCATCCTCCAGGGGATCCTCCCGCGCTACGAGGCGCACCACCAGGTCCACTTCGCTCCCGAGGCGGTCGAGGCGGCCGCGGCGCTCACCTCCCGCTACGTCCGCGATCGGTTCCTCCCCGACAAGGCGGTGGCGGCCATGGATCTGGCCGGCTCGCGGGCCCGGAGGCAGGGCGCGACCGAGGTCTGCGCGGCCGACGTGGCACGGGTGGTGGCCCAGATGGCCGGCATCCCCGAGTCGCGCCTCCTCTCCGGCGACCGCGACCGGTTGCTCGGCCTCGAGGACGCGCTCGCCCAGCGTATCGTCGGCCATCCGGAGACCATCGCCCGCGTGGCCCGCGTGCTGCGGCGGAACTACGCCGGGTTCGCCTCCCGCCGGCCGATGGGGAGCTTCCTCTTCCTCGGCCCCACCGGCGTGGGCAAGACGGAGCTCGCCCGCGCGCTGGCCGACGCCCTCTTCGGCAGCGACCAGGCGCTCGTCCGGCTCGACATGAGCGAGTGCAGCGAGCCCACCGGCGTGGCGCGCCTCGTCGGCGCGGCACCGGGCTACGTCGGGTACGGCGAGGGCGGGCAGCTCACCGACGCCGTCCGGCGCCGCCCCGCCAGCGTGGTGGTGCTCGACGAGATCGACAAGGCGCACCGCGACGTGCTGCTGCTCCTCCTCCAAGTTCTGGAGGAGGGACGGCTCACCGACGGGCGGGGACGGCAGGTCGACTTCTCCTCCACGGTGGTCGTCCTCACCACCAACCTGGGCGGCTTCGAGGCCACCCGGACCGCCTCCGGCGTGATGGGCTTCGCCGGCGCGGAGCCGGGACCCACCCGCGAGGACCGGGCCAGCCAGGCGGCGCGCGCGGCGCTCCCCCCCGAACTCTGGAACCGGCTCGACGAGCGGCTCGTCTTCCCGGCCCTCACGCGGGACGACCTGGCCCACGTGGCCGCGCTGCTCCTCCGGCAGTCCTCCGAGCGGCTCGCCGCCGAGCGGCGGATCCGCTACTTCGCCGGCGACGACGTGGTCGAGCACCTGCTCCGGAACGGCGGCTTCGACCCGGCGCTGGGTGCCCGCCCGATGCGCGGGGCGGTGCAGCGTCTGGTCGAGGGCCCCATCGCCGAGCGCATCCTGGCCGGCGAGCTGGTGCCCGGCGACGAGCTCGAGGTGGCGGTCGAGTCCGGCGCGCTGGCCTTCCGGCGCATCGGCTGACGCTCTCCCTCCTCGTTCACTCCACGTAAAGCCCGTGCTCCCGCACGTACGCGAGCACGCGCGTCGGCAGGAGCGACGACACGTCCTGGCCCCGCAGGAGCCGGTCCCGCACCTCGGTGGACGACACGTCGGGGAGCGCCGGGCCGTCGGCGAAGCCCGTCTCCCCGGCCCGCCCCACCACGAGCACCCGGGCCAGTTCCCGTACCCGGTCGAAGCGGTACCACTTGGGCGTGTCGGCGACGATGTCGGCCCCCACCACCAGCGTGAAGGTCCGGTCGGGGTGCTTCTCCACCAGGTACTCGAGCGTGCGCGCGGTCTTCCCCACCAGCGGGTCGTCGGCCAGATCGGCCTCGGCGGTGCACACGTGCAGCCCGCGGACGGGCGCGGCCGCGAGCTCGCACATGCGCACCCGGTCCTCGAAGGGCGCGAGCGTCTTGCCGAAGGGGTGACGGAAGCTGGGGAGCATCCACACCTCGCTCACCCCCTGGGTGGCGAGGGTCCAGTAGGCCGCCATGACATGGGCGACGTGCGGCGGGTTGAACGAGCCGCCCAGGATCGCGGTGGGTCTCATGGGGCCATCCTGCCTCAGTCGGCGTAGCGGAGGAACCGGCGCCGCCGGCGGGCGAAGGCGCGCTCCTCCCCGGCGAAGGCACGGGTCATCTCGCGCCAGCCGTCGCCGGCCTCGATGGCGCGCCGCTCCCGGTCGGAACCGCAGAGCAGGTCGAAGGCCGGCACCCCGGAGACGAACTCGTAGGCCTCCTCTCGCCAGGCGAAGCGGTCCGGGTCCTGGGCCCGCGCCACGGCAACGCAGGCGAGGCCGGTGCGGAAGGGGCGGAAGGCCTCCAGGTCGTGCACGTGGAGCTCCACCCCGTGGCAGGGCTTGCCCGCGTGCTTGTCCCAGGTGGGCGTGAAGCCGACCGGGCGGAACCGGACGCCCGGCAGCCGTTCCGCGTCGAGGTCGTGGGCCAGCTGCCGGCCGTCGAGCCAGGGCGCCCCGAGGAGGTGGAACGGGCGGGTCGTGCCCCGCCCCTCGGAGAGGTTCGTCCCCTCGAGGAGGCACATCCCCGGGTAGACGAGCGCCGTGTCGGGGGTCGGCATGTTGGGCGACGGGAAGACCCAGGGCAGCCCGGTCGCCTCGAACGGCCGGCGGCGCCGCCAGCCCTCGCAGGGGACGACCTCGAGGTCGAGGTCGAGCCGGCGCTCCTCCCGGAAGAGCGCGGCCAGCTCGCCGACGGTCATCCCGTGGCGAACCGCGAGGTCGTGGAGGCCGCAGAAGCTCTCGAACCCGGGGCGCAGCGCCGGCCCCTCGATCTGCGTGCCGCCGATCGGGTTGGGCCGGTCGAGCACCACGAAGCGCAGGCGTGCGGCGGCGGCCGCCTCCATGCAGAGCATCATCGTCGCCTGGTAGGTGTAGTAGCGCGATCCCACGTCCTGGACGTCGAAGACCAGCGCGTCGAGCCCGGCGAGGAGCGACGGACCCGGCCGGAGCGACTCCGGCGCAGCCCCGTACAGGGAGTGGACCGGGAGGCCGGTGGCCGGGTCCCGCCCGTCGTCCACCCTGGCCATGTACTGCACGTCGCCGCGGACGCCGTGCTCCGGCCCGAAGAGCGCGGTGAGCCGGACCCCGGGCGCCGCCGCGAGAAGGTCGGCCGCATGGCGGAGCCGGCGATCGACGGCGGTGGGGTTGCAGACGAGCCCGACGCGCAGACCGCGCAGCGGCGCGAACCGGCGTCGCGCCAGCACCTCGAGCCCGGGGAGCACCCCGGCAGGCCTCTTCCCCATGAAGGACATCCTACCCGTCCTTGCCCCCGGCGAGGCCACCTGTGGCAAACTCCCGCGCCTCGGGAGGAGCGGTGGGGAACATGGCGAGCGGATGGAGATCGGGAGGGGTCATCCTCTTCCTCGGGGCGTGGGGGGAGAACCTCCTCTTCGACCTCCTCGGCCGGATCGTGCCGTTCCTCACGCCCCCGCACCTGCTCCACGCCCACATGCCCGAGGCGATCCGGGACATGGTCTCGCCCACGGTCCTCGCCCCGGTGACCTCCGCGGTGCTCGCCTCCATCGCGCTGCTCTGCCTCTCGCTCGTCCCGCCCGGCACGCCGGGGCGGGTGCTGCGCCTCTCGGCCTGGCTCCTCGGCTTCTGGATGCTCTCCGAGGGGCTGCTCGCCTGGGTGTGGCTCGACGCGCCCGGTGGCGTCGTCGCGGCCTCGCTCGCCGGGGGGATTCCCCGGAGCCTCGTCGTGGCCGGACTGCTCGTCCGGCAGCAGGGGCTCGGCGCGGGGGCGCGGTGAGCGCCCACCCGCGAACGCTCGAGGAGCTGGGCTGGCCGCTCGTCCTCGATGCCCTGGCCGCGCGCTGCCGGACAGCGGGCGGCAAGGCGCTCTCGGCCGCCCTCCCCTTCCTCGACACCCCCGTCGAGGTCCGCGAAGCCCTCCTGCGCCTCGCCGAGGCACGCACGCTCTCGGAGTCGGGCACGTCGCTGCCCATCGCCGCCCCGGGCGACCCGGCGGCGGCGCTCCTGCGGGCCGGGAAGGGGGGCGTGCTCGAGCCGCTCGCGCTGCGCGACGTCGCCGTCCTGGCCCGGTCGGCCGCCCGCACCCGCGCGGTGCTCTCGGCCCGCGAGGGGGAGTTTCCGCGCCTCTGGTCGCTCGCCGCGGCACTCTCGGACGCCGAGCGGCTGGCCGACCGGATCGAGCGGGCCATCGAGCCGTCCGGCGCGATCTCCGAGCGGGCCAGCCCCGAGCTGTCCCAGCTGCGCGACCGGGCCCGCGGCCTCCACCGGGCCATGAAGACCCGGATCGAGGGCATGCTGGGGGACGAGGTGGTGGCCCGCCACCTGCGCGACGGGTACTTCACCATCCGCAACGAGCGCTACGTGCTGCCCGTGCTGGCGAGCTCCCGCTCGGCCGTACCCGGCATCGTCCACAACGCCTCCCAGTCCGGGCAGACCCTCTTCGTCGAGCCCGACGGCATGGTGGAACTGGGCAACGAGCTCGCCATCGCGAATGCCATGGCCGCCGAGGAGGAGGAGCGGATCCTGCGCGACCTCTCCGAGGGAGTGACCGCCCGCTCCGCCGAGCTCTCCCGCGACCTCGACGTCCTCTCGGCGCTCGACCTCCTCGAGGGGCAGTCCCGGCTCGCGTCCGACCTGGACGCCACCGCCCCCGAGGTGGTGACGCCCGGCGACGGCATCCGGCTGCGCGACCTGCGCCACCCCATCCTGGTGCTCCAGGAGAAGAAGGTCGTCGCGAGCGACTTCCGGCTCGAGCCTCCGGGGCGGGCGCTCGTGGTCTCGGGGCCGAACGGCGGCGGGAAGACCGTGGCCATCACCGCCACCGGGCTCTCGGCGCTCCTCCTGCGGGCCGGGATGCCCATCGCGGCGGGCGAGGGTTCCCGCCTCCCCTTCTACACGTCGATCCGCGCCGCGGTGGAGGAGCACGGCGACCTGGCCCGGGACCTCTCCACCTTCACCGCGCACCTCACCGCGGTCCGCGACATCGCCGAGGGCGCCGGGCCCGGGTCGCTCGTGCTCGTGGACGAGATCGCCGCCGACACCGACCCGCGCGAGGGGGCCGCGCTGGCGGCCGCCATCCTCGAGGACCTGCTCGACCGGGGTGCGACGGTGCTCGTCACCACCCACCTCGACGAGCTGAAGGCGCTCGCCCTCTCCGACCCGCGCTTCGCCAACGCCCGGGTGGGCTTCGATCCCGAGCGTCTCGCCCCGACCTTCCAGCTCCACCTGGGCAGCCCGGGAAGCTCCTCGGCCATCGAGGTGGCCCGACGGGTCGGCCTGGCCGCGCCGGTCCTCGAGCGGGCGCGGGCCTCGCTCTCCGGCCGTGGCGGGGCCCTCGGCGAGGCGCTGCGCGCCCTCTCCGAGGAACGGGCGCGGCTCGAGGCGCAGCGGGCCGAGCTCTCCCGCGGCGCCGCGGCGGCGCGGGAGCGGGAGGAGGCGGCCTCGCGAAGGGAGGAGTCGGCGTTCCGCGCTGAGAAGGAGGCCGGGGCGCGGGTGGCCGCGTCGCTCGCCGACGAGGTCGACTCGGCGCGCGAGGAGGTCCGCCGGCTCCTCGCCGAGCTCCAGGCGGCCCCCACCGTTCGGAAGGCGAGCGAGGCCTCCCGGCAGCTCGAGGAATGGTCTGCGGCCATGGAGAAGGCGTCGCGCGTGGCCGTCTCCCGGGCCGCGTCCGCCCCCGAGGAAGCTCCCGCCGGAGCGCTGGCGCCGGGGCTCCGGGTGCGGGTCGCCTCGCTGGGGCAGGAGGGAGAGGTGCTCGAGGTCTCGGGCGATGATGCCCTCGTCCAACTCGGCGCGCTCCGGGTCCGTCGCCCGGTCTCGGACCTGCTTCCACTGCGGGGAAAGGCCAAGGGGGCGACGCTGGCCCGGGCGCGCGACGACCGGCTCCGCGCCGCGGAGGGGGCGCGGGCCGCGCCGCTCTCTTTGGGGTCACGAAGGCTCGACGTGCGGGGGATGCGCGTCGACGACCTGCTCCGCGAGGTCGACGGCTTCCTCGACCGTCTCTTCGGCGAGGGCGCCGTCGACGCGCTCATCCTGCACGGCCACGGAACCGGTGCACTCAAGGATTCGCTGCGGACCCACTTGAAGGCGTCACCCTACGTCGGCTCCTTTCGCCGGGGCGACCAGCACGAGGGCGGGGATGCCGTGACGATTGTGGAATTCGAAAGGTGACGGGGCGGACGCCCTAGATGGGTGCAAGCGGTCGAACAAGGCCCCACGGAGGTTCGGGTTGAAGCTACCGTGTGCCCGTTCCGACGCCGATTTCGTGCCCTCCGTGGTCTCCCGTCGCTCACTTCACCCACGGCGAAGCACGACGCTGACGTGAAAGACAACGGCCTCCGCCGAGGCCATTCCGGGCACCCCCCGCCCGCCAGAGGGAGTCATACCGATGAGAAGGATTTCCGTTCTCGGAGCCGCGGCGCTGCTCGCCGTGCTCCCCGCCGCAGCCCACGCGCAGTCCACGGCCACCAACCAGGAGGTGGTCATCAAGGAGAGCACCACCGTGGTGGTGAAGGAGGCGCCGAAGCCGTCGCCCGTCACCTTCACGCCGTACGGGTTCTTCCTGCTGAACGCCTTCTTCAACGACTCCGCCGGCAGCCGGAACTACCCGCTGCCCAACCAGTGCAACGGCGGCGCCGCCTGCGAGGGCAACGTCCTCTTCGACGTCCGCCAGTCCCGGCTCGGCGCGCGCCTCTCCTTCAACGACACCGCCGGCTGGACCAAGGCCACCCTCTCGGCGCTCGTCGAGGTCGACTTCCAGGGCGGTTACGCCGGCGCGGTTCCCACCGGATCGGTCGCCTTCTACAGCCCGGTCGTCCGCCTGCGGAAGGCCTACGCCGACGCCGCCTGGAACCTGGGCCCGGACGCGAAGCTGACCCTGCGCCTCGGCCAGGACGACCACCTCGTCTCGCTGCTTCGCCCGGTCTCGGTCGCCTACATCGCCAACCCCCTCTTCCAGTTCGCCGGCACGCTCAACGGGCGGGCCCCGATGGCCGAGATCCGCTTCGACCTGAACCCCAAGAGCGGCTTCACCCTCGGTGCGCAGGCCGCCGTGGTGAACCCGCAGGACAACACCGCCATCGGTGACGGCACCCTCTCGCCCACCTCCGCCGTCGACCTCGGCGCCGGCAACCGCTCGCGCGTGCCCGCCTTCGAGACCCGCGTGGCGGTCGGCTTCAAGAACAGCGGCAAGAAGGTGGCCGAACTGGCCGGCTGGTGGGGTTGGCAGAAGAACCGCTTCGTGAGCCCCGCCACCGACACCAACGTCGACGTGAACTCGTACATCTACGGCGGCGACATGACGCTCAACATCTGGATGGTGAACGTCCTCGGCTCCATCTACAGCGCCAAGGGCTGGGACCAGCCCGGCTCGCTGGGCGCCAGCCAGGGCGTCGCGCTCACCGTGGTCGCGCCCGTCGCTCCCGCCACCAAGTTCACCGTCACCAACGCGAGCGCGGTCGCCGCGCTGGGCGGCTGGTTCCAGGTTCTCGTCGGCCCCGACGACCTCTTCAAGGTCTACGGCGGCTGGGGCGGGACGCAGAGCCCCGCCACCGCCTACGTCGGCACGCTGCTCGCCGCCAACGGCACCCGCCTCCAGAACTTCACCTGGGCCACCGGCCTCATCGGCTACGCCGGCAAGAACTGGCGGTTCTCCGCGGAGTACGCCCGGTCGACCAGCTTCTTCTACAACGCGACCAGCTACAACCAGGGGCAGTTCTCCATCAACTCGCAGCTGGTGTTCTGAGGATGACTTAGCTCGCGTCATCTGACGCCCTGCATCATCGGAGCGCCGGGGTCATTCGGGACCGGCGCTCCCTTCTTTTTCGCGACACGGGCGTGGTATGTAAATCGCCCGGTTCGCTTGCCCATCATCCTGACGCACCGCCCTCCCCCGGTGGCCGCGTCGCGGAGGTCGACACGATGAAGCGCTTCCTCTCCCTGCTCGCCGTCTGCCTTTTCCTCGCCCCGTCCCTCGCGCTCGCGCAGGTGAAGATCGGCGTCATCAACTCGATGACCGGGCCGCAAGCCCCCATCGGGGAGAACCTCACCAACGGCATCAAGTTCGCCGAGGAGGATCTCGCGGCCAAGGGCATCAAGGTCCAGCTCATCTGGGAGGACGACACCGGCAAGCCGCAGGTCGGCCTCTCCGCCATGGACAAGCTCGCCACCCGCGACAACGTCGTCGGCGTGGTCGGCGCCTACACCTCGGCGGTGACCAACGCCGTCGCCAAGAAGGCCGAGCAGTACAAGATGCCGCTCGTGAACCCGGTGGCCTCCAAGGAGGAGATCACCCGGCAGGGTTACAAGTACGTCTTCCGCGTCTCGGCCACCACCGGCGATTACGCCGCCATCCTGCTCGACATGGCGACCACCCTCGGCAAGCCGAAGACCATCGCCATCCTCTCCGAGAACACCGACTTCGGCGTCTCCGGCGCCAAGAGCGCCAGGGACTACGCCGACAAGAAGGGCATCAAGGTGGTCTTCGAGGAGGCCTACTCGCCGGGTTCCCCCGACTACCGCTCCACGCTCGTGAAGGTGAAGGGCGCCAACCCCGACATCATGTTCATGGTCTCCTACGTGGCCGACGCCATCACCCTCATGCGCCAGTCGCGCGAGCTGCAGCTCACCCCCATGGCCTTCCTGGGCGCCGGCGCCGGCTTCTCCACCGACAAGTTCGCGAGCGAGAAGAACATCTCGAACGCCGTCTTCTCTTCCACGCAGTGGACCCCCGACGTGAGCTGGCCGGGGTCCAAGGCCTTCGGCGACCGCTACCAGAAGCGCTTCGGGAAGACCCCGACCTACCACGCCGCCAACGCCTACATCTCCATGATGATCATGGGCGAGGTGGCGGCAAAGGCCGGCGGCGATCGCGAGAAGGTCGCGGCCGGGCTCCGCGCCGGGGCCTGGGACGGCCTCTTCGGCCCGGTGAAGTTCGTCGACTTCGACGGCTACCAGAACCAGAACAAGCACCAGATGCTCGTGGAGCAGGTGCAGGACGGCAAGTACTTCACCGTCTGGCCGCAGGCCCTGCAGAGCGGCAAGGCCATCTGGCCCTTCCCCGGCTGGAAGTAACCGGAGCTTCGCCCGACGATGACCATCTTCCTCCAGTCCCTCCTCTCGGGCGTCCTGATCGGCGGGGCCTACGCGCTCATCGGCGTGGGCCTCACCATCATCTTCGGCGTCATGCGCATCATCAACTTCGCCCACGGCGACCTGGTGATGCTGGGGATGTACGCCTCCTACTTCCTCTTCACGCTGGGAAACGTCGACCCGTTCGTGTCGATCGTCTTCGTCTTCCCGCTGCTCTTCCTGTTCGGGGCCATCCTCCAGAAAACGGTCATCAACAAGGTGCTGAACGCCCTGCCCCAGAACCAGATCCTGCTCACCATCGGGATCGGGCTCATCCTCAGCAACACGATGATGCTGCTCTTCACCTCCGACTACCGGATCATCTCCACGTCGTACTCGTCGGGGAGCTTCCGCCTGGGCGAGATCTCGGTGTCCACGCCGCTGCTCCTCTCCTTCGTCATCACGGCGGCGGTGACGGCGATCCTCTACTGGTTCCTGCTCAAGACCGACACCGGCCAGGCCATCCGGGCGACCGCCCAGGACCGGGACGCGGCCCAGCTCATGGGCGTCAACGTGAAGCGCATGAGCGTGCTCGCCACCGGGATCGGCGCCGGGCTGGCCGCCGTCGCCGGCTCCCTCATCTCGCCGACCTACTACATCTTCCCGCAGGTCGGGCAGCCCTTCACGCTGAAGGCCTTCGTCATCGTGGTGCTGGGCGGCATGGGGAGCGTGATGGGCGCCACCGTCGGCGGGGTCCTCATCGGGGCCACCGAGTCGCTCGCCGGCGCCTACATCAGCTCGGGGTTGAAGGATCTCGTGGTCTACGTCCTCTTCCTGCTCATCCTCCTCTTCAAGCCGGCCGGCCTGTTCGGCAAGTCCCGGGTCTAGACGCCATGCCCCCGACCCCCCGAAACCGCGGCCTGGCCGTCCTCCCCATCGTCCTCGGCATCGCCGGCGTGGTGGCGCTGGCGATCCTCCCGAAGTTCGTCGAGAGCCCGTACGCGCTCCAGATGATGGTGCTGTTCTTCCTGGCCGTCATCCAGGGCGAGGCCTGGAACCTCATCGGCGGCTACGGCGGGCAGTACTCCGTGGGTCACGCCGCCTACTTCGGCATCGGCGCCTACACGGTGATCGTCCTCCTGCAGTCGAGGGGCATCGCGCCCTGGTGGGGGCTCTTCCCGGCGCTCCTGCTCGCGGTGCTGGTCGCCGCCATCGTGGGCAGCATCACCTTCCGCCTGCGCGGTCCCTACTTCGTGCTGGCGTCCATCGCGGTGGCCGAGATCTTCCGGCTGGCGGCCCTCAACTGGAAGCAGCTCACCAACGGCGCCGAGGGCATCCTGCTCTCCGGGATCCCGCCCCTCGTGATCGCCGGGGTCCAGATCACCGACTTCAGCTCCAAGGTGCCCTTCTACTACATGGGGCTCGCGCTGGCCGTGGTGACGGTGCTCGTCACCATCTGGTTCCAGGGCTCGAAGCTCGGCTATTACCTGCAGGCCATCCGCGAGGACCAGGACGCCGCCAACTCGCTCGGCATCCCGCTCACCTTCTACAAGAACGTGGCGCTCATGATCTCGGCCTTCTTCACCGCCTTCGCCGGGGCGCTCTACGGGCTCTACGTGGGCTTCATCGACCCGCAGACGGCCGTGGGGCTCGACATCTCCGTGCAGATCGTCCTCACCGCCATCATCGGGGGCATCGGGACGATCCTCGGCCCGGTCATCGGGGCGGCGCTGCTCGTGGCCCTCTCCGAGGCGCTGCGCTCCAACGCGCTCACCGACCTGCTCGTCGGGATCGGGATCGTCAACCCGGCCTCCACCATCGGCCAGTTCCTTCGGGACAACCTCTCCCACGCCCACATGCTCATCTACGGCGTGCTCGTGGCCCTCACCATCCTCTACATGCCCGACGGCGTCCTGGGCGGGATCAAGAACCAGATCCGGAAGCGGCGAGCGCGGGCCGCGGCGGGAGGTGCGGCATGACCACCGTCCCGACAGAGCCGATCCTCGAGATCAAGAGCGTCAGCAAGCACTTCGGCGGCCTGGCGGCCAACTCGGATGTCTCCTTCACGATGGACGAGGGGATGATCCTCGGCCTCATCGGCCCGAACGGCGCCGGCAAGACCACCCTCTTCAACTGCATCACCGGCTACTACCCGCCCACCAAGGGGGAGATCCTCTTCAAGGGCGGGCGGCTGAACGGCATGACGCCCGATCAGGTCTGCAAGCTCGGCATGGTCCGCACCTGGCAGAAGGTCCGGCCGCTCGCCAAGCTCACCGTGCTCGACAACGTCGTGGTCGGGGCGCTGGTCCGCACCGGCTCGGTGAAGGAGGCCCGGGAGATCGCCCGGGAGCAGCTCCACGTGGTGAAGATGGCCCACAAGGCCGACTTCCTGGCCGGCGGCCTGCCCATCGGCGAGCGGAAGAAGCTGGAGGTGGCCCGCGTGCTGGCCACCAAGCCCGACCTGCTGCTCCTCGACGAGGTCATGGGAGGGCTCAACCCCGCCGAGAGCGAGGACATCATCCAGCTCATTCTCGACATCAAGAAGCGCGGCCTGACCCAGATGGTCATCGAGCACGACATGAAGGCCATCATGCGCATCTCCGACCGCATCGTGGTGCTCAACTCCGGTGAGAAGCTCGCCGAGGGTGCCCCTCAGGAGGTCGTCTCCAATCCCGAGGTGGTCACCGCCTACCTGGGCGAAGCCCACGTCTGAACGAGGAACCTCCGTGCTCCGAATCGAGAACCTCGACTTCAGCTATGGCGACCTCCAGGTGCTCTGGGACCTCTCCCTCGAGGTGAAGCAGGGGGAGATCGTCACGGTCCTGGGGGCCAACGGGGCGGGGAAGTCCACCACCCTGAAGAACATCTCCCGGCTGGTGCGCGCCTCCCGCGGAACCATCCACTTCGAGGGAAAGGACCTCGGCAAGCTCGAATCGCACCAGGTGGTCGAGCTCGGCGTGGTCCAGGTTCCCGAGGGCCGCCGCATCTTCCCGGAGATGACCGTCCTCGAGAACCTCCGCATGGGCTCGTTCATCAAGTCCACCCGGCCGGACCGGCAGCGGAACATCGAGCGGGCCTTCACCCTCTTCCCGCGCCTGGCAGAGCGGCAGAAGCAGCTGGGCGGAACCCTTTCGGGGGGCGAGCAGCAGATGCTGGCCATCGGGCGCGGCCTCATGACCAACCCGCGGCTGATGCTCCTCGACGAGCCCTCGCTGGGGCTCTCCCCGCTCTTCGTGAAGAACATCTTCGAGATCATCAAGGAGATCAACAAGCAGGGGACCACCATCCTGCTCGTCGAGCAGAACGTGTTCCAGTCCCTGCGCATCTCCCATCGCGCCTACGTGATCGAGACCGGAAGGGTGGTACTCTCCGGTACAGGAGAGGAACTGCTCGGCAACGAGCACGTCAAGAAGGCGTTCCTGGGAGCCTGATCGAACCATGACCAACGACCCGAGCATGACGAAGGTACGGCGCTGGATGACGCCGAGCCCGCTGACCATCGATGATTCCGCGAGCATCGTGGAGGCGATCCACCGGCTCAAGGAGAAGAACATCCGGCGCCTGCCGGTGATGCACGGCGGCAAGCTCGTCGGCGTGGTCACCGAGAAGATGCTCAAGGACTTCACGCCCAGCAAGGCGACCAGCCTCGACACCTGGGAGGTGCATTACCTCCTGGCGCGGACGCCGATCACCGCGGCGATGAACCCCAAGCCGCACAAGGTCCGCCCGGACGACCAGATCGCCGACGTGGCGAAGCTGATGGAAGACCGGAAGCTGAACGGGGTGCTGGTGGTCGACGAGAAGGACGATCTGGTGGGGATCCTCACCACGTCGAACTGCCTCGAGGCCCTCATCGGCTTCGCCAACGCCTTCGGGAAGTAGCCTGGCGGTGAAGCTCGCCACCCACGACCGGGCCGAGGTGCTGAACCTCGCCGGGGCGAACCACCTCTCCCCCGCCATCCGGGACGGCGCTCCCGTCCTCGTGGCGCACACCGAGACCGCCGGACGCACCGGCTGGGGGCCGTTCTTCGCGGCCCTCGACCGGGCCGGGCTCGAGCTCTCCTGGGACACCGAGGACCCGTCCACCGTCCAGGCCATCCCGGTGGCCGAGGCGCGGCCGCTCGAGGTACACCCTCCGCTCTCCGAGGGGATCGCGCGCGCCCGCCGCTTCCTGGCCGCGCTGCGGAGCGATTCCGCCGCCGCCGGACCGCAGGCCTAGCGGCTACCGGCGGCGCTTCTTGCCGCCGCCCGCCCCGCCGTTCCGTCCCCGCGCCGGCTTGCCGCCGTCGCGCTTCCCACCGCCACGAGGGCCCTTCCGCGCCTTGTCGCCGCGCGTTTCCTTGCCCCTGCCCTTGCGCACCGGCGCGACCCCGGGGGCCCGCGTCGTGCCACCCTCGACGAGCGCGAGGTCGATCCGCCGCCGGGCCGGGTCGGAGGCCGCCACCTCGACCTCGATGTCGTCCCCCACCCGGTAGGCCCTTCCGCTGCGCTTCTCCACGAGTGCGTGGCCGTCCTTGTCGAGGACGAAGCCCTCGCCGAGGTCCTCGGTCTTGACGAGCCCCTCGACGTGCCAGCGGTGCATGGTGACGAACAGGCCGAACTCCACCACGGCGGAGACGGTGCCCGGGCTGCGCTCCCCTACACGGTCGGCCATGTAGAGGGCCGCGTAGTAGGCGTTCACGTCCCGTTCCGCCTTCATGGCCGCCCGCTCCCGGTCGGAGGCGACCATGGCGATCCGCTCCAGCTCCCCGGCCCGCGGGGGGCGCACCGGAGAGTCCCCGAGCGCGTCGCGCAGGAGCCGGTGGACGATCAGGTCGGGGTAGCGGCGGATGGGCGAGGTGAAGTGGAGGTAGTGCTCGGCGGCGAGGCCGAAGTGACCGATGTTCTCGGGGCTGTAGACGGCCTGCATCATGGCGCGGAGCAACAGCTGGTTCAGCGCCCTTTGCTGGGCGTGGCCGGCCAGCCGGTCGAGCAGGTTGGCGAGCGCCAGCGGGCCGGAGCCTCCCTCGGGCACCTCGAAGCCCTGGGCACGGGCCAGGTCGAGGAAGGTCTGGAGCTTGTCCTCGTCGGGCAGGCCGTGGACCCGGTAGATGGTGGGGAGATCCCGGTCCCCGAACCAGCGGGCCACCGCCTCGTTGGCGGCCAGCATGAACTCCTCGACGATCCGGTGGGCGCGGTTGCGCGGGCGCTGCTCGATGGCGAGCACCTTGCCGTCCTCGCCGAGGACGACCTTGGACTCGGCCAGGTCGAAGTCGATCGAGCCGCGCCGCCGGCGGACGCCGCCCAGGATCTCCTGCAACTCGCCCATGCGGACGAATCCATCGCGCAGGAACTCCCGGTGCGGGACGCGCTCGCCGTCGAGCATGCGCGCCACCTCGGTGTAGGTGCAGCGGGCCGCCGAGCGCATCACGCCCGGGTACACCTCGACTGCACCGGGCGTCCCGGACGCGTCGAAGCGCATGTCGGCCACCATGCAGAGCCGCTCCACCTCCGGGTTGAGCGAGCAGACGCCGTTGGAGAGCCGCTCCGGGAGCATGGGCAGCACGGTGCCCGGGAAGTAGGCGCTCGTGCCCCTGCGCAGGGCCTCACCGTCGAGGGGGCGGCCGGGGCGAACGTAGTGGGACACGTCGGCGATGGCCACCACGAGCCGGTAGCCGCGCCCGGGGAGCTTCTCGACGTGCACGGCGTCGTCGAAGTCGCGGGCGTCCTCCCCGTCGATGGTGACGAGCGGGATGCCGGTGAGGTCGCGGCGCCCCGTCCAGTCCTCCCGGCGAACCCGGTCGGGCGTGGACTCTGCCTCCGCCTCGACGTCGGCGGGGAAGACGTCGGCGAAGCCGTGGGCGTAGGCGGTCCGGAGCACCTCCACCGACGGTGCCTGGGGATTGGGGATCCGGTCGACCACCCGCCCCGCGAGCGGTCCCTGGCCCGCCTCCAGCCAGACCTTGGCGACCTCGCCGTTGCGTACCAGACGGGTCTCGGCCACGGGGACCACGGGGGGCAACTGCTCGTCGAGGGGCACGACGAAGCTCTCCGCACCGCGCGCCGCGTAGGCGCCGAGCAGCATCCTCCGCCCCCGCTCCACCACCTCGACGATGCGCCCCTGCTCGCCGCGCCGGCCGGCGAAGATCTCGAACCGCACCACGTCGCCGTCCACCGCCTTGCCCCCGTCGCCCGGGGCGACGAAGAGGTCCGGCCCCTGCCGGTCCATGCGGGCGATGAAGCCGAAGCCGTCCCTGTGCTTCGTGAAGAACCCCACGAGCCCCTTGCCGGCCTGGGCGCCCTTCGAGCCCCGCCCCGCGTCCGGGGTCCTGGGCGCAGGGATGGCGAACCGGCCGCCGACCTCCTGCACCGCCCCGTCGCCGACCAGCTTCTTCATGAGCTTCCCGGCCGCCCGCCGGGCCCCGGGATGGACACGCATCCGCTGGAGGAGTTCGGGCAGCGAGACGGCCTTCCCCTCGGCGCGGCGCAACTCGGCGAGGAGCGCCTCCGGGCGCACGTCGGGGATGGGACGTTGGGGCATGCGCGGATGTTGTCACGGACGCGCCCGGCCCGCTAGAACCGGAGGGTGCTCACGCCATCGGAAGCCCTCGCGCGGATCCTGGACGCCCTCTCCGACGCCGCGCCCCTCCCGACCGAACGGGTGCCTCTCGGAGCGGCCCTGGGGCGCGCGCTCGCCGTGGGGGTCCGCGCCGATCGTTCGCTCCCTCCCTTCGACAACTCCCAGATGGACGGGTACGCGCTCCGGGCCGCCGAGGCGCCGCGCGCAGGGGCCCGGCTCCCGGTCGCCTTCGAGGTCTTCGCCGGTGACGGGCAGGCCCGCCCGCTCGCCCCCGGCTCCTGCGCCCGGATCTTCACCGGCGCCCCCCTTCCCCCGGGCGCCGATGCCGTGGAGATGCAGGAGGAGGTGGAGCGCAGGGGAAGGTTCGCCCGGTTCCTCCGCGCGGCCGAGCCGGGACGGTTCGTGCGCGTGGCGGGTGCCGACGTGGCGCCGGGGTCGGTGGCGCTCCCCGCCGGACTCGAGGTCGACGCCGGGGCCATCGGTCTGGCGGCGGCGCTGGGGCTTCCGGAGCTCTCGGTCCACCGGCGCCCGCGCGTCGGCATCCTGGCCACCGGGGACGAGATCGTCCCTCTCGGTGGCGCGCCACGCCCGGGGCAGATCTTCGAGTCGAACGGCCACCAGCTGGCGGCCGCCTGTGTCGAGGCTGGCGCGGTCCCGGTCCGACTCCCGCTGGCGGGCGACGACCCGGCCTCGCTGCGCAGGTCGCTCGCCGCGGCGCGCGGCCTGGACGCGCTCGTCTGCATCGGCGGGGTCTCGGTGGGAGACCGGGACCTCGTCCGGGCCGGCCTGGAGGGCTCCGGAACGCGCCTCGACTTCTGGCGGGTGGCCATGCGCCCGGGGAAGCCGGTGGCCTTCGGCCGCTGGGGGAAGATGGCGGTCTTCGGTTTGCCCGGCAATCCCGCCAGCTCGCTCGTCACCTTCGAGCTCTTCGTCCGCCCGGCGCTGCGCGCGCTCGCCGGCCTCGCCGGGGCCGGCCGGATGGTGCTTCGGGCCCGTCTGGCCAGCGCCGAGGAGAAGCCGGCCGGGCTGACGCTCTACCTGCGCTGCCGCTTCCGACGCGATCGGGATTCACTTTGGGTCGAGGGGCTCAAGACCCAGCAGAGCGGCCACCTCACCTCGGTCGTGGGCATGGAGGGGCTCGCCGTTCTCCCGGCGGGCGCCGCCCGGATGCGCCGGGGTCAGTGGGTGGATGTGATCCTGCTCCGTCCACCCCCAGTCTAGACCAGCCCCCAGCGGGCTTCTCGATTTCCTCGACCCTCGGTGCAGTCGATGTTAGACATCCGCGACTCCACCTTTCCCCTCAGCCGCTGGCACGAAGGCAATCGAGATCATGGCCACCTCCAAGAACCGCCGCACCCTGTCCCTCTCCGACAAGTTCGCCGCCAACCTCAAGTCCGAGCGGCTCCGCCGCAAGCTGTCGCAGGAGACGCTGGCCCGGAAGGCCGGACTCTCGGTCTCCTACATCTCCATGCTGGAGCGCGGGCAGCGCACGCCGCCGCTCGACACGCTCGAGGCGCTCTCCAAGGCGCTCGGCGTCAGCCCGGCCTCGCTCATCTCCTGATCCCGGGAAGGGCACCCGATGGCGCGCACGGTCCACTGCAAGAAGCTCGGGAAGGAGCTCCCGGGCCTGGAGTTCCGGCCGTTCCCCAACGAGCTCGGACAGCGCATCTACGAGTCGATCTCCCAGGACGCCTGGAAGATGTGGCTCGAGCACTTCAAGATGATCCTGAACGAGTACCGGCTCGCGCCGGGCGACCCCCGCACGAACCAGATCCTGTTCCAGCAGGCGGAGCAGTTCTTCTTCGGCGAGGGCGCGCAGCTGCCGCCCGAGTTCGTCCCCCCGCCTCGCAAGGGGTAGTCGATGCGGGGCGAGGGAGCGGTCCTCCTCGTCTCCACCTACGAGCTGGGACACCAGCCGCAGGGCATCGCCTGGCCCGCCGCCTTCCTGGCGCGGGCCGGCTTCCGGCCGGCCACGCTCGACCTCGCTGTCGAGCCGCTCGACGAGGCGCGCGTGGCCCGTGCCCGGCTCGTCGCCATCTCGGTCCCGATGCACACCGCGCTGCGGCTGGGGCTCGACGCCGCGGCGCGGATCCGCTCCCTCGACCCCTCGGCCCGGATCGCCTTCCACGGGACCTATGCGCCGCTCCACGCCAATCTGCTCCTCGAGGCCGGCGCCTGCGCCGTGCTCGGGGGCGAGTGCGAGGAGGAACTGGTGGCGCTCGCGCAGGCGGTCGAGCGGGGCGAGGATCTGTCCCGGTTCGTCCAGCGGGGCGGCGCGGCCGCGTCGCGGGGGCGGCTCGCCTTCCCGGTCCCGCTGCGCGACGGGCTGCCGTCTCCGGCGCGCTACGCCCGGCTGCGGGAGGTCGACGGGAGCGAGCGGACCGCCGGCTACACCGAGGCCACGCGCGGCTGCCTCCACCGCTGCCGCCACTGCCCCATCCCCGCCGTCTACGACGGGCGCTTCCTCGCGGTCCCGGTGGAGACGGTCCTCGACGACGTCGCGCAGCAGGTCGCGCGGGGCGTCACCCACCTCACCTTCGGCGACCCCGACTTCCTGAACGGGCCGGGGCACGCGCTCCGGGTCGCGCGGGAGTTCCGCCGCCGCTTCCCCGCGGTCACCTTCGACTTCACCGCCAAGGTGGAGCACCTGGTGCGGGACGCCGCGCTGCTCCCCGAGCTCGTCGCCTGCGGTGCGATCTTCGTCGTGTCGGCGGTCGAGTCGCTCTCCGACCGGGTGCTCGGGAAGCTCGAGAAGGGGCACGTCCGGGCCGACGTCCTCCGCGCCTTCGACGCCTGCGACCGGGCGGGGCTCCCGCTCCGCCCCACCCTCGTCCCCTTCACCCCCTGGGAGACCCTCGAGGGCTACCTCGAGCTCGTCGAGACCTTCGAGGAGCGGGGGTGGATCGGGCGGATCGACCCCGTCCAGCTCTCGCTCCGCCTGCTGGTGCCGCCCGGGTCGCTTCTCCTCGGCGACCCGGAGCTTCCGCTCGAGGGGCTCGACCCGGCGGCGCTCTCCTGGCGGTGGCGCCACCCCGATCCCCGGATGGACGACCTCCAGACCCGGGTCGCCGCGCTCGTCTCCGCGGCGGCCACCCGCGGCGACGACCCCGCCACCACGGTGGCCGAGGTGAGGGCGCTCGCGCTCGCCGCCGCGGGCCGGGCCCACTCCCACGTGGCCCGCCCGTTCACGACCGCCGGAACGCCCCGCCTCACCGAGAACTGGTTCTGCTGAGCGGAGCCCACGGCGGGGCAGTTGGCTCCGCGGGACCGAGCGTGAGAACGGCCGGGTCGAGGTGGGCCCGGGGGAAGTAGTGGCGGAGGATCTGCTCGTACCCCTGCCCCTCACCCGCCCTCCTCGCCGCGCCGGTCTGGCAGAGGCCGACGCCGTGACCGATGCCGCTCCCGGTGATCCGGAGGGCGCCTTCCGACCGGCGAACCTCGAACCGGGAACCGCGCACCCTCCCGTGCCCGAGGGCCCGGTCGAGGGCCCGCGTGAAGGTCTCCCCGCGGACCACGGCGTCCTCGCCTGCGACCTGGATCACGTAGCCCCCCTTGCCGCGGAGGAAGCGCAGGGCGTCGACGGGAACGGGCGTCTCGATCCCCCTCCCCGCGGCGAACTCCCGCCCCGCGACCCGGGCGAGGAGCGGCTCCCCGACCCGTGCCTGCCAGGGCGCGGGAGCGCATCCCGGATCGGGCATGGCAGCCGCCCCGGTACCCTCGCCCCCGAAGACCTCGGCCGGATCGGCGGTGTGCCCCCCGCAGGCCGCGTGGAAGAGCGCCTCCGCCACCCGCTCGCCGTCGACCCGCAGCGCCTGCCCGGAGGTGGAACGGGCGGCCGCCACCGCAGCGGCCCGGTGGACGCCCGTCCCCGCCGGGCCCATGACCTGGCAATGGGCGAGGTCGCACAGGTCCGCGCCCTCATGCCGGTCCCGGGCCGAGGCAGCGTAGGAACGGGCCACCACGGCGAGGGCCTTCAGCGCCTCGAGCGGCGTTCCCATCTCGGTCTCGGCCGCGACCACCGACGCCACGTACTCCTCGAGCCCGATCCGGACCACCACCTCCACCTCCCGACCGTCGCGCGAGAGCGTGATCGCCCCGACGTACGGGCGGGCGGGAACCCCGTCGACCTCGACGCGCCACCGTCCCTCCGGGAAGGAACGAGGCTCCGCTGCGACCCGTCCGTCGACCCAGAGCCGGTCGCCCGAAACGGCCGCCACGTGGGCCTCGCCCGGCCGGGTGATCCGCACCGACGACGGGTGCAGCCGCCCGAGGATCCGCACCGAGAGCTCCTCCGGGAGCCCGCTCCCCGTGGCGCCGAGAAGGATCGCGAGTGCCAGCGCGCCGGTCCCGCTCACGGCGCGCCCCCGCGCACCTGGTAGGTCGCCCGCGCGACCGGACCCGTGCCCCCGGGGACCCACAGCTCCACCCGGTGGCGCCCGGGGAGTGCGGGGAGGCGGCCGGCGAACGGAGCCTCGAGCGCCAGGACCGCGCCATCCTCCTGCCGCAGCTCGACCCGCGCGGCTCCGGCCGGGGGGCGGATGCGGACGGGAATGGACTGAGCCACGGCGGGCAGCCCCGCGTCGAGGAGGTACTCGTCGCCGTCGGCGGGGAGGACGATGTCCCCGGGCCCCGTCGAGGCCCCCGGCGCCGGGACTGCCCGGGGGCCGCCGTCGATCCCCTCGGCCGCCGCCCACCCGTAGAACTCGGGCCCCACGTCGAGCCCTCCGGGCCCCACGTGGCGGTGCATCGGGCAGGGATCCCCTGGCGCGGTACCGGGCAGGAACGACTCGTCCACCGCCGACGGGCAGGCGGGGCCGGCGAGCGCGCCGGAGAGGGTGCAGACCCGCGCCCGCTGGAACGCGCTCCGGTCGACGAGGGGACGGGGCGCGATGCCCCGCATGGCCCGCTCCATCACGCGGGAGAAGATCGGCGCCGCGCCGCTGATGCCCGAGACGCCGCGCATCGGGTGGCCGTCGAAGTTCCCGGCCCAGACCGCGACGGTGCGCTCGGCCGTGTAGCCGACCGTCCAGTTGTCGACGAAGGCGTGGCTCGTGCCCGTCTTCGCCGCCACGGGGAAGGGCAGGCGCAGCGCGTTGTCGAGCCCGAAGGCCGGGGCACGGGCCGGCTCGTCGGCGAGGATGTCGGTGAGGAGGGCGACGGCGCCCGCCGGCAGGAACCGATCCGGCTCGACCTCGGGGCGCGGACGCAGGGCACGCCCGTCGCCGTCCCGCGCCGACCGGATCTCGGTGAGCGGCTCGAGCCGGCCTCCGAGCGCGAGCCCCCGGTACGCGCGGGCGAGCTCCCGCAGGGTCACGTCGCCGTTCCCGAGGACGATGCCCGACCCGTAGTGGTCGACCCCCTCCCGGAGCGACGCGAGGCCGGCCTTCCGGAGCACGGCCAGGACCCGATCCGGCCCGATCCGGTCGACGAGCCGGACGGCGGGGACGTTGTAGCTGTTGGCGAGCGCCGCCCGGAGCCGGACCGGACCGTGAACCCTCCGGTCATAGTTGCGCGGGACCCAGCTCCCCGACGGAGTGCTGAGCTGGATCTCGACGTCGGAGAGGAGCGTCGCGGGCGTGAGCCCGTCGGCGAGCGCGAGCCCGTAGGCGAAGGGCTTGAGCGCGCTGCCGGGTTGCCTCGGGGAGCGGACGCCGTCGTTCTGCCCCTGCCGCTCCTCGTCGTGGAAATCGGCCGAGCCGGCGTAGGCCAGGACCTCGCCGGTGGCGTTGTCGATCACGAGGGACGCGGCCTGCTCCACGCGCCGGTCCCCCTCGACCTGCTCCTGGAGGATCGCCTCCAGGTCCTGCTGCAGCCCCTCGTCGAGCGTGGTCTCGATGGAGACGGCCCGCTCGAGCCCCAGGAGGCCCCGGCTGGCGAGCAGCCAGGTGGTGAGGTGGGGGGCGCCGAACGGGCGGCCCGGGACGGACAGGTCGAGCGGAGCCTCCGCGGCGGCCACGGCCTCCTCCCCGGTCACGGCGCCGGTCCGGACCATGCGGCGCAGGGCGAGCCGCATGCGGGCGGCCGCCGCCTCCGGATGGCGGCGCGGATCGAAGCGGGCCGGGGAGCCGGCCATCCCGGCGAGCATCGCCGCCTGTCCCGTGGAGAGCGCGGCGGCCGGGCGTCCGAAGTAGGCCTGGGCGGCGGCCTCGACCCCGCGCAGGTCGTTCCCCAGCGCGATGCGGTCGAGCCAGGCCCGGAGGCGGGTCTCGGGGGTGAGGTGCACGGTGAGTCGAACGGCCCAGAGCGCTTCCTGCACCTTCCCGGAGAGGGTCCGGGGCCGGGGCACGAGCAGGCGCGCCAGCTGCTGGGCCACGGTGGATCCGCCGCTCACGATGCGGCGGGCCCGGAGGTTCTGCCCCGTCGCGCGCGCCACGGCCAGCGGATCGACCCCGGGGTGCACGCCGAAGCGCCGGTCCTCGGTGGCCAGGAAGGCCCCGACCACCCGTGGCGGCAGGGGCTCGCCGGGCGGCAGCCCGATGCGCCGCCCGTCCGGCCCGCCGTTCACGTCGCGCAGCGGGCGCCCGTCACGCCAGGTGAAGCGGAGCGTCTCGGCGTGGCTCCGCTCGAGGAGCCCTTCGGGCAGCGGCCAGGAGACGAAGGCGAGCGTGGCGGCACCCGCGACCGCGCAGGACGCCAGGGCTCCCCGGAGGAGCCACCTCGCCACCCGGCGCCTCACCGCCCCTCCGGCGCCTCCGCGTCGACCACGACGAAGGTCCCGCCGTCGGAGCGGCCGAAGACCTCCGGGGCGTACATCTCCTCGGCCTGGGCCGGACGGGAGAGGAAGCGCCCCGGCGTGGTGGCCCGGACGACGAAGCTCTTCTCGTGGATCCCCGGGGGGAGCTCGTCGGCGAAGAGCAGCAGCCGGTCGTCCCGCCGCTCCACGTGGCTCCACGGGCTCCAGAAGCCGCTGCCGTAGTCGGGCGTCCCGCCGGCCGATGCAGTGCTGGCGAGGGAGGTGTCGACGATCTCCAGGCCGGCCGGCACGGGCACCTCCACGGCGACGTCCCTGCGGGCCTTCGAGGTGCCCAGCCGGACGTGCACGCGCAGGAGGTCGCCGGCGCGCACGGTGCGCACCTGCCCTCCCCCACCCCAGGGCTCGAACCAGCGCTGGACGAAGATGCCCCGGTCGAGCGGGTCGACCGGCATCTGGGCCGGCGCGTAGCGCAGCAGCGCCCCGTAGTAGAGGACGCCGGCCCGCCCGTCGCGCCGGAACTCGAAGGGGACCGCGGCCCCGCCCTGCCCCAGCTCCGCGATGGGGACGGCGCTGCGGGCCAGGGCGAGCGACCGCCCGTGGAAGGGAACGGCGGCGAGCGTTCGCCCGCCGAGCCGAACCGTCCCGGTGAAGTCGGGGACCTCCCGCTCCTTCGTGCGGACCACCTCGGCCATCGCCGAGAGCGCGAAGGCCGCCTCCTGTGTGTTGCGGTACCGGCCGTCCTTCCCCCGCGCGGCGACCAGCCAGGCGGCCATCTTCCCGACGAACGGGTGGTCCGGGCTCAGATCGGTGAGGGTCTGCAGGACGATGGCGGTGGTGCGCACGTCGGACGACCAGCGGGCCTGGCCGATCGGTCCCTGCTCGTCCTCCATGTGGACCTCGGCGTCCGATACCCGCGCCTGGTTCAACACCTCGCCGAGGAGCGTCCGGGCCTGGGCCCTGTTTCCGCCTCCCACGAACATGGCGTCGGCGAGCATGGCCCGTGCGAAGAGCGGGAGCTTCTCCCGTTCCGCGTACAGGGCACCGAGGTAGGAGCCCTTCGGAGCCCCGGTTCGGGCCAGGGCCCAGAGGGCGAAGACCCGCGTGGACGGGGGCGGCGGCCGACATCCGAAGCCGCAGTCGGTGCACTTCCCGGCCGCGACCGTCCCCGCGAGGTATTGCTGCCCCCGGTCGAGCGCCGCCGCGTCCACCGGGTACCCGAGCGCAGCCGTCCGGCCCAGCGCCAGGACCGCCCAGGCGCTCGCCAGCTCGTCCGAGCAGCTCCCGCCGGGCCAGTAGCGGTAGCCGCCATCCGGTCCCTGGAGCCGCTCGATCGCCTTCACCGTCCGTCGAATGACCTCGTCGGGATCCCGAGCGTCGAGGATGGCGAGGGAATCGTCCCCCACCCAGTCGCGCATCCAGGCATCCGCCTCGTTCGGCCCCCCCGGGGTGGCCACCACCCCGAACTTGTCCGAGAGCTCGCGCAGGGCCGTGAAGGGCACGAGCCGGGAGGAGAGCTGCTCCAGGCAGCCGTACGGGTAGTCGACGAGCTGCCTCATCCCCTCCTGCAGTCCGGCCATGGCGGTCGACGACAGGGAGAGCTCGAGCCCCCCCACGTCGGGGCGCACGCCGGCGGGCGGCGTCATCGCCTCCTGTCGGACGCCCCGGGTGTCCCCGTGCACGGCGACCGCCTCGCGCGACACCGGCAGCACCACCGGGATCCGCTGCTCGACGCCGTCCGACTCCCCGCCGCCGGTGACCGTGAAGCGCAGCACCGCCTCGCCCGGCTTCTCGGCGCGGAACTTGAAGCGGACCTCCCGGGCCTTCCCGGGCACGAGGTCGACCTTCCGCTTCGCATCCCCCTCCAGCACGAGGCCGGTGGCGGAGACGGCCACCTCGGCCTGGCGGACCTTCCCGCCCGTGGCGTGGATCACCACGCCGGCCTCGAAGGCATCCCCGACGCGGGCCAGCCGGGGCAGCGCCGGCAGCGCGAGGAGCGGCTTCACGACCACGACCTTGCTCTCGCCGCTGCCGACCCGGTCCCCCTTCGTCGCGGCGATCGCCATGATGCGGAAGGTGGTCAGGTTGTCGGGCAGCTCGAACTCGACCCGGGCGTGGCCCGAGGCGTCGGTGACCACGTCGGGCAGGAACACCGCCGTGGTCCGGAAGTTGGCGCGGAAGGCCGAGCCGGACGGGTCGAGCCCGCCGCTGCCCCCCTCGGCGAGCCCCTTGTCGCCGTAGGCCTTGCGCAGGACGAGCTGAACGAGCGACTCGGCCACCCGCACCGAGAGTCCGCGCAGGGGGTGGATGGCCTCCACCGGGTCGGGGACCTTGTAGCCGGTGAGCCGGAGCACCCCCTCGTCGACGGCCCAGATCGCGACCTCCGCCGCCGTTCCCTTCCCGGCGGCGTCCTTCACCTGGACGTCGAGCGTCACCTTGTCGCGCGGCCGCTTCTCCGGTGCGTCGACGGCGATGTCCACCTGGAGCCGCTTCCCCTTCCGCTCCACGCGCAGCTGGGTGTAGCCGATGCGGACGGTGGGGCGTCCAGGGTCGTCCTTGGCGCTCACCGGCATCCCGCCCTGGCGTCCGCGAACGATCACGATGCTCGCGAAGACGTTGGGAACCGAGGCCTCGGTGATCGGGATCTCGAAGGTCGCCGCGGCCGATCCCAGCCGGACCCGGCGCTGCTCGAGGACCCCCTCCCGCTCGACGGTGAGCAGCCCCTCGGCGTCGGGGAACGGGCTCTTCACCAGGATCCGCGCCGTCGACCCGACCTCGTAGACCTCCCGGTCGGGCACCATCTCCACCCGGTCGGTGTCGTCGCGGTTCCAGGAGACCCATCCGTCCCCCACCACGTAGAACGGGGCCCGCGTCACCTGCCGGCGCCCGCGGGCGTCGGTCACGGTCGCCTCGGCGATGTGCAACCCGGGCGAGGCGGGCGTAAAGGTGCAGGAGCCCGGCTCCGCGGCGGCGCGGGCGCGGCACGTGCCCGCCGCCTCCTCCACCGGCTCGGTCACCGTCATCCAGCGGTCGCCGATCACCTTCTTCTTGATCGAGCGCCACTCCCGGCGCTTCAGCACCACCTCGACGTCGGCCGCCTGCCGCGCACCGGACGGCGTCACCGCCACCACGTCGATCCCGAGCGGCTTGCCCGACTCGGCGAAGCCCAGGCCGCGCCGCTTCACCCCGGCGTAGAGCGCGGCCGGGTGGACGATGAGCGTCGTCCTCCCGGCGACCCGCTGCCGGTTCACGTCGGCCACCTCGGCCTCGACGACGGTCTCCCAGGTCCGGTTGGCCGGCGCTTCGGCCCGGCCCGCGGCGATGGCGAAGGCGCCGGTGGCATCGGTTCGCCCCTTGCCCGATCCCGCGACACCCCGTCCCGGGCCCGGCTCGCGGTCGTCCCAGAAGCCCACCTGGTTTCCGAAGAGGAAGCCGTCGTTCCCCGGCGGGCTGAAGTCCATGGTCGACCGGTTCACCGTCCACGCCACCTCCGCGTCGCCCATCGGGCCGCCGAAGAGGTAGCGCGCCAGCACCGTTGCCTGGATCGGATCGCCGTCCACCAGGCTCCGCTCCGCCACCGACACGTCGACGCGGAACTGGGGCGCCCGGTACTCCTCCACCCGGAACGTGCCCCCGTACTGGATCGTCCCGCCGGCGACCTTGCCGGTGGCGGTGATGCCGTAGGTTCCGAGCGGAACGTCGCCGTCCAGGGTGAAGCGGGTCGAGAAGGTGCCGTACGCGGTGGTGGGGACCTCCTGCGTGGCTACGTCGACGCCCCGCGAGGAGGTCAGCTTCACGAGCATGCGGGTCCCTGCCGGTGGGGTCTCGATGGCCCCGAGCTTCCGGTAGCGGGTGAGCCCCTTCACGAACACGGTCTGTCCGGGCCGGTAGATCCCCCGCTCCGGCGTCACGAGGCCGAGGCTCCTGGGTTCCGTCCCGTCCCAATCCCCGTCCACGCCGAAGAACCAGGGGTTGAACGGACCGGACCAGCTCGACAGGGTCACGCCCGTGTCGTCGCCGAGCGTGGCCGCGACGAGCCAGCCGTTCTCCGTGGACCGCGCCGACCACTCGTCCTTGCCCCCGAGCCCGGGCACCACGCAGAGCCCCTCGGCGTCGGCCTTGCCGGTCCAGGTCCGCTTCCCGGTCGCGTCGAAGATGGCGATGGCGGCTCCGGCGGCGGGCTTGCCGTCGGAGAGGCGCGTCACCCAGACCACGCCGCGGGTCGCCCCGAGCTTGGCGTGCACGGCGAGGTCGGTGATCTGCCCCACCACCGTGGCCGGTGGGCTGGTTGCGGGATCGAGCTCGGGGGAGCGGACGCTGGCGTAGAAGAGGGCCGACCGTGCCCCGCCCAGGATCTGTCGGATGGGGATGGGGCGGGTCTTGGTCACGTTTCGCTCGGTCCCGAGGTCGACCGTGCGGACCACCTGCCCGGGGGGAAGAACCGGGCCCGCTCCCTTGCGCCGGGGCCGCTCGGAGAGGAGGCGGGCGGCGTCGGCGGGGGTGAGGCGCCACACCGTCGCCTCGAGCCGGCGGACGTTCTCGGCCTCGACCGGGAGTGCCCCGTCGCCGGCCGCCTCGAGGAGCGCCGCACCCCGGGTCATCGAGAAGGAGGGCTCGAGATCGCTCGTCCGCGCCGTCACCACGGCCGCCCCACCCGCCTGCCCGAAGGCGTCGGCGACGCCGGCGGCGATGGTCACCCGGTAGGCGACGCCTGGACGGAAGCGGCCAGGGAGCGAGAAATGGGGCGTCCAGTTCGGCTCCCACTCCGATGGCTCGCTCGTCTCCACCCGGCTCCAGTCGATCTCCGCCGGCGGCTCGATGCGGATCCGGTCACGCAGGGTCCGCGTGTCGGCCGGGTTGGTCGTCTTCACGATGAGTGGACCGTACGGGCAGCGGTCGACGCCGGCGCAGGCCTGCGCCCCGGTGATGGCCATCTTCCCGTAGGTCCGGAAGCTCCAGCGCAGCCCCTCGGCGATCGCCAGAGGCCCCTCGGTCCCGCGGAGCCCGGGGGAGAGCGAGAGCTCCACCGGGGAATCGATCGGCAGCGGACGGCCGGGCGTCACCTCGTAGCGCATCCGCCGGTCCTCGTAGCCGGGCACCTGCGGCCACTCCTCCGCGTCGGGGCCCCGGGCCGCACGCTCCTCGTCGGCGACGCGGAACTCGCCGGTCACCCGGACCGGGACCTCGGCGCCACCGGCGCGCAGGGAGAGGTGGCTCGCCAGGTCGGCGACCGGGCGGTCGAAGACGATCGAGAAGCGGGACGACGGTGTCACCCAGGCCCAGCCTTCCCGCGGCTCCACGCGCACGAAGGCGGGGCGCCGGGTCTCGAACGAGAAGACGTGCGGCTCGGCCAGCACCGAGCCGTCGACGGCGCGCAACCCGGCGGGCACGGTGACGGTGAAGAGCGTCCCCTCGGGCAGCCGGGCGGCGGGAGCGAACTCCACGCTCGCCGATCCCAGCCAGCGCCACTCCCCGGCCACGGGCGGGTCGATGCGGGCCGGGGGCGGAAGGGACCGCTGCTGCGCCACCGTCCCGAGCGCCACCACCGGCTTCGAGAAGGTGATGCTGGGGACGACGATGCCCGTCGCCGGACCGTTCGGCCGGGAGGCCACCACGGCGAGCGATCCGTTGGCGCCCGGCAGGGACTCCTGCGCGATCTGCAGCGGCGGCGCCTCGGGCAGGGGCGCGAGGTCGATGGGGCCCGCCTCCCTCGCGGTGCCCGCGGGGGGGCGAGGGGAGCAGCCGGCGGCGAGCAGGATCGCTGCCGCGAAGATGGATTCGAATCGGCGGATCATCGAGACCCTCGGGTCGCGCGTGGAACCACGGAACGGCCGGGATCATCGCACAGTCGGGAGCTGTGCCCGGATGTCCCAGAGGAGGCGTGCGGCGGCTTCCCGGAGGGAGGCCTCCACGGCCCCGGGGGTCTCCCCGCGTGCGAAGGCGAAACCCAGGTAGGCGTCCCCCTCGGGGAGCGGCACGACCTCCCGCCCCACCGGGACGGTGACGACGACATCCTCCACCCCGGGGACGGCGCGCGCCGCGTCGAGCCCGCCCACCCCGTGGAGGATGCCCAGCCGCGGGATGGGGAGCATCATCACCCCCGAGGCCCGGGCCTCCCGCAGCACCGAGGAGAGCGGCAGCCCCACCGCGTGGGCGACCACCAGCTCCTCGAGCGAGGCCCCGGTCCCGAAGCGAAGGCTCCGGGCGCAGAGCCCCCCGATGGTCCGCGCCGCCACCTCGAGGATCACGGGCCCCGCCGGGCCGAGCCGGGCCTCGGCGTGGACCGGACCTTCCCGCAGGCCGAGCGCCTCGGCGGCCCGGGCGACGGTGGTGACGACCTCGGCCTGGACCGCGGCGGGGAGGCGGGACGGCGTGACGTAGATCGTCTCCTCGAAGAAGGGTCCGTCGAGCGGGTCGGGCTTGTCGAAGAGCGCGAGGGGCTCGAGCCGCCCGTCCCGGAGCAACCCTTCGAGCGCCACCTCCCCGCCCGGCACGAAGGCCTCCACCAGGATCCGGCTCCCCTCCCCCTCCTCGCGGGCCTTGCGGTCAGTGCGGGCCGTCGCGAGGATGGCCGCGATCCGGCGCCAGGCCTCCCGGAAGGAGGCCGGGTCGTCGGCCCGGATGACCCCCCGGCTCCCCGACAGGCCCACCGGCTTCAGGACGCAGGGGTATGGCACGCCCGTGGAGGGACCGTCCGGCCCGTCCTGGAGCGGGAACGCCCGGAACCAGGGGACCGGCTGGCCAGCGGCGCGAAGCGCCTCGCGCTGGGCCACCTTGCTCGCCGTCCGCCGGGCCGCGGTGGGGGGATTGCGCGGCAGCCCGAGCCGCTCGGCGGCCAGGGCGGCGATCACAGCGGTGCCGTCGTCGGTCGCGATCACCCCGGCGAGGGGCTCCCGCGCGGCGGCGCGCGCGATCTCCTCCGCCGCCTCCTCGGGCTTCCGGTAGTCGACGGAGATCAGCCCCTCCTCGGGACCGAAGGCCTCCTCGATCCGGTGGCACCGGTCGGTGCCGACGAGGACCCGGACGCCGAGCCGGCTCGCCGCGGCGAGGAAATCGTCGGCCCGGTAGCTCTGGGTGGGGACGAGGAGCAGCAGCCGCCCGGGACGGGCCACTTATGCCCCCTCGACCCCCGCCCGGAAGATCGCCAGCCCACCCGGCTCGCGGGCCTCGACCTCGGCGCGGCGGCGGGGCCAGTCGGGGTGGTGCCACGGGTAGAGGAAGGCGTCGGGATGGGGCATGAGGCCGAGGATGCGGCCGGTCGCGTCGCACACCCCCGCCACCCCCAGGGCCGAGCCGTTGGGGTTTTCGGGCCATGACAGGGCGATCTTGCCGGCGGCGTCGACGTAGCGCAGCGGCAGCTGCCCGTTCGCGTCGAGGCGGCGCAGCGCCTCGTCGGAGGCGGCCACGAACCGCCCCTCGCCGTGGCGCGACGGCAGGTCGACGGCGGCGAGCCCCCGCGTCCACACGCAGGGAGTCCGCGGGTCGGGCGCGACGCGGACCCAGGCGTCCCGGTAGCCGAGCCGCTCGTTGCTGGCGAGCGTTGCACGAGGGGTGAAGTCGGGCGCGCCGGCCTCCGGTCCGGGGAGCAACCCGAGCCGGGTCAGCGTCTGGAAGCCGTTGCAGATCCCGAGAACCCGCCCCCCACCGGCCAGGAACGCCGCCAGGTCTTCCTTCAGGTGGGCCCGTATCCGGGTGGCGAGCACGAGGCCGCCGGCGACGTGGTCGCCGTAGGCGAAGCCGCCCACCATGGCGAGCACCTGATAGTCGGCGATGCGACGGGGGTGGCGACGGGCGAAGAGGTCGGTGAGGTGGACGAGGTCGACCTCGGCGCCGACCATGCGGAAGGCCTGGGCCGTCTCCTCCTCGCAGTTCAGGCCGAAACCGACCGGCAGGAGCACGCGAACCGGCTTCACGAGCGCACCCCTTCCCGCTTCCAGGCCCGCGTGAGCGTCTCGACCGGATCGTCGACGAGCTTCCGGTCGCCCAGCGCGATGGCGAGCCGCCCGCCGCCGTCGTAGGCCCCGATCCGCGCCACCGGCAGGCCGGAGAGCCGGGCCTCGAGCTCGGCCGCCCTCTCCGGGCGGACGGCGAGGAGGAAGCGCCCCGCCGACTCGGAGAAGAGGAGCGCTTCCCAGCCCGGGCTGCCCGTCACGGGGGCGCGCGCCAGGTCGACCGAGAGCCCCAGCCCGGCGGCCCGTGCGAGGAGGAAGAGGGATCGGGCAAAGCCCCCGCGCCCGGGGGCGTGGGCCGCGCTCACGAGCCCGTCCGCGATGGCGGCGGCGACCCGCTCGTAACGTGGGAGCCAGGCCTCCGGCCGGCAGCGCGGGACGGCCCCGCCGGCGTCGCCGCGGCTGGCCGCGTACTCGGTGCAGCCGAGCTCGTCGCCGGTCTCGCCGACCGCGTAGAGCAGCTCGCCGGGGGCGCCGGCCTCGAGCGTCACGGCCCGGCGCACGTCCCGGACCACGGCGATGGCGGAGGCGAGCAGCGTGGGGGGGATGCTGATGCGCCGCCCCCCGACCACCGCGTCGTTCTTCATCGAATCCTTGCCGGAGATGAGCGGGGTGCCGTAGGCGCGGCAGATCTCGGAGAGACCGCGCGAGGCCCGCACCAGCTGGGCCGCCTTGTGGGCGGCGTCGGGGTTCTTCGCACCCGGCAGGGGATCGGGCCAGCAGTAGTTGTCGAGCAGTGCGATCCGGTCGATGCGCGCACCGGCAGCGACGACCCGGCGCACGGTCAGGTCGACGCCCGCCTGGGCCATGGCATGCGCGTCCTCGTCGGAGTAGGTCGGGAAGACCGCCTCGGAGAGCGCATAGCCCACGTGGCCGCCGTCGTGCGCGACCATGAACACCGCCGCATCGGCGGGCACGTCGCGGTGCGCCCCGATCCAGGGCTTCACCACGGTGAGCCCCTTCACCTCGTGGTCGTAGGTGCGCTCGAGCAGTTCGGCCGAGCGCAGGTTGTCGCGCGAGAGGAAGCTGGCCAGCAGGGCATTCCCCTCCGCCACCGCGGGAGCCGGCGACGTGAAGAAGGGCGCGCGGACCGGGGTCTTCCACTCGGCGTCGATCCGCATCTCGGGGTCGCCGTCGTGGAGGAAGGCCATGGGGATGAGCGCGACGGTCTTCCCCGCGAACTGGACGTGGAAATGGGGCTCGCTCGTGAACGCGCCGAGGTCGGTGGCCTCGACCTCGCGGAGCCGGGCCAGCTCGAGGAGGGCGGCGAGCTTCTCCGGCCGCACGGCGAGCGTCATGCGCTCCTGCGCCTCGGAGACCAGGATCTCCCAGGGGGCGAGCCCCTGGTACTTGAGGGGAGCGCGGGCCAGGTCGAGCCGGGCGCCTCCGGGCTGCTTCGCCATCTCCCCGACCGACGACGACAGGCCGCCGGCGCCGTTGTCGGTGATGGCCGAGTAGAGCCCCCGCTCCCGGGCCTCGAGGAGGAAGTCGAACATCATCTTCTGGGTGATCGGGTCGCCGATCTGCACGGCCTGGACCGGGCTCTCCTCGGTGAGCTCGGCCGACGAGAAGGTGGCGCCGTGGATCCCGTCCTTGCCGATGCGCCCGCCGACCATGACGATGCGGTCGCCGGGCCGGGCGTGCTTCACCTCGCCAGGTTCGCCGGCGATGGTGACCGGCATGCGCCCGACGGTGCCGCAGTAGACGAGCGGCTTGCCGAGGAAGCGCTCGTCGAAGAACTCCCAGCCCCGTCCGTACGGGATGCCCGACTGGTTGCCGCCGTCGATGACGCCGGCGTGGACGCCGTCGCGGATCCGGCGCGGGTGCAGCAGCCCGGGCGGAAGCTCCTGCTTCCACTCCGGCGGGCCGAAGCAGTAGCCCCAGGTGTTGGCGAGGAGGTCGGCGCCCATGCCGGTGCCGAAGGGGTCGCGGTTGACGCCCACGATGCCGGTGATGGCGCCGCCGTACGGGTCGAGCGCCGAGGGGCTGTTGTGGGTCTCGACCTTGTAGACGAGGTGGTGGCGGGGCGTGGCCTCGATGACGCCGGCGTTGTCGTGGAAGACGCTGACGAGCCAGCTCTTCCCCTCGCGCGCCTTCACGGCCTCGTCGACGGCCTCGGTGGTGCCCCGGATGTACTGCTTGAAGATCGACCGGATCTCCTCCGGCGCCCGACCATCCTCCCGGTAGGTGAGGGTGGCGTTCATGATCTTGTGCTTGCAGTGCTCCGACCAGGTCTGGGCCAGGCACTCGAGCTCGACGTCGGTGGGCGCGGCGCCGAGCCCTGCCGCCCGGCGGACCGGATCCTCCCCCGCCTTCCGGTAGAAGTCGCGCAGGGTGCGCATCTCCTCGAGGGAGAGGGCGAGCAGGCGATCGCGGGAGAGCGAGACGAGCCGGTCGTCCGGCAGCTCGAGCCCCACCGTCTCCACCGGGCGCGAGCCGTGCTCGGCCACGCGCGGCACCGCCAGGTCGGGCGGCGACCCCTTCCACTGTGCGTACGACTGCACGCCGACCCGCTCGATCACCTCGTTGGCGAGCAGGGCCCGGGCGATGCGCCCGGCCTCGACCTCGGAGACCCCGTCGAGCAGGTAGAGCCGGGAGGTGGAGACGTGGGCCGCCTCGCCGAGGGGGCGCCCCAGCAGGTCCTCGATGGCCACCCGCGCGCTCTTCGCGACCGGGTCGGTGACGCCGGCCTTGTAGCCGACCGAGACCGCGACGTCGAAGGGACCGTCGTCGAGCCGCCCCACCGCCCCCTGCCGGACCACCGGACCGGCGAACTCGCGGGCCACGGCCTCCGCCTCGGCCGCCGAGAGGTCGGCCTCCACCAGGAAGACGTCCCGGGTGCGCACGCCACGCGGGGCGAGACCGAGGTGCTCGCGCACCCGGCGGGCCACCGAGGCGCCCAGGCTGTCTGTGAATCCGGGTCGGGTTCCGACCTCGATGCGGGTGACGGACGGCAAGGCCTCTCCGGGGTTCGAAAGGGGCCGGAAGTCTACCTCGAAGAGGCTGGCCAGGCATGCCCGAATCGGTTAAACGGCCGTGCTCGGCCTGCACCTCCACCGGCCTCCGGGAGTTCCATGACCCTCGTCGCCCTCGCCACCGCGCTCGCCCTCGCCGCCCCGGCCGTCGCCATCGACACCCCGAAGATCCCCTTCCAGCGCTTCGTCCTGCAGAACGGCCTCGTCCTCATCGTCCACGAGGATCCCAAGGCGCCCATCGCGGCGGTGAACGTCTGGTACCACGTGGGCTCGAAGAACGAGCGCCCCGGCAAGACCGGGTTCGCCCACCTGTTCGAGCACCTGATGTTCAACGGGAGCGAGCACTTCAACGACGACTGGTTCAAGGTGCTCGAGCGCATCGGCGGGACCGACCTGAACGGCACCACCAACCGCGACCGGACCAACTACTTCCAGAACGTTCCCACCCCGGCCCTCGACACGGTCCTGTGGATGGAGTCGGACCGCATGGGGCACCTGCTCGGCGCGGTCACCCAGGCCAAGCTCGACGAGCAGCGGGGCGTGGTGAAGAACGAGAAGCGGCAGGGGGAGAACCAGCCCTACGGCCGGGCGTTCGAGGCCATCTCGGCCGGGTCGTTCCCGGTTGGGCACCCGTACTCCTGGACCACCATCGGCTCGATGCAGGACCTCGACGCCGCCACCCTCGACGACGTGAAGACCTGGTTCAGGGACTGGTACGGCGCGGCCAACGCGGTGATCGTGGTCGCCGGCGACGTGAAGGCGGATGACGTGAAGGCCCGGGTCCAGAAGTACTTCGGCGACATCCCCTCGGGACCGCCGCTCACCCGCCAGGAGGCCTGGATCGCGAGGCGGACCGGCGAGCACCGGCAGGCCATGGCCGACCGGGTGGCCCAGGCCCGGCTGTACCTGTCGTGGAACACCCCCCAGTGGGACAGCCCGGAGTCGGAGGACCTCGAGCTCGCCGCCCGCATCCTCTCGTCGGGCAAGTCGAGCCGCCTCTACAAGCGGCTGGTCTACGACGGCCAGATCGCGACCGACGCGTCGGCCATGCAGGCGGCCTCCGAGATCGCCGGCCAGTTCATGATCACCGCCACCGCCCGCCCCGGTGGCGAGCTGGCCCCGGTGGAGAAGGCCGCCCGAGAGGAGCTGGCCCGCTTCCTCGAGCAGGGTCCCACCCGGGCCGAGCTCGACCGCGCCCGGACCGAACTGCTCGCCGGCTTCACCCGCGGCGCGGAGCGCATCGGCGGCTTCGGCGGGAAGTCGGACGTCCTCGCCCAGGGCGAGGTCTTCGGCGGCCGCCCCGACTTCTACGAGGAGCGGCTGGCGCGGATCCGCACCGCCACGCCCGCCCGCGTGCAGGCCACGGCGCGCCGCTGGCTCTCCGATGGCGTCTTCGTCCTCGAGGTCACGCCCTGGAAGGACGGCAAGGTCTCCGGCAAGGACGTCGACCGGTCGAAGATGCCCGACGCCGGCACCCCTCCGGCTCCCCGGTTCCCGGAGGTGGAGAAGGCCGTCCTCGCCAACGGCTTGCAGGTGATGGTGGTCCCCCGGCGGTCCGTACCGGTGGTGAACCTGCAGCTCGTGCTCGACGCCGGGTACGCCTCCGACCCGAAGGGCAAGGCGGGCGTGGCCCGCCTGGCGGCCACGCTGCTCTCCGACGGGACCGCGACCCGGAACGCGCTCCAGATCTCCGACGCGCTCCGTGACCTCGGCGCGACCCTGTCCGCGGGCTCGTCGCTCGACTCCACCTTCGTGTCGATGTCGGCCCTCCGCTCGAACCTCGACGCCTCCCTCGCGCTCTTCGCCGACGTGGCGCTCCACCCCGCCTTCCCCGAGGCCGAGCTCGACCGGCAGCGGAAGCTCCTGCTCGCCTCGATCGACCGGGAGAGCAGCGACCCGTCCGGCATCGCCTCGCGCGTCCTGCCCCGCCTCGTCTACGGCGACGGCCACCCCTACGCGAATCCGTCCAGCGGTTCGGGGACGAAGGCGTCGGTCGGCTCCATCACCCGCGCCGACGTCGAGGGCTGGTACCGCGCCCGCTTCCAGCCCGGCGACGCCGTCCTGGTGGCGGTCGGCGACACGAGCCTCGCGGAACTCCTCCCCCGCCTGGAGCGGCTCTTCGGCGGCTGGGCGGCCGGACGCGCCGCGGTGAAGGACCTCTCCCTCGCCGGCAGCGGCGCGCCCTCGCGCATCTACGTCGTCGACCGTCCGGGCTCGGTGCAGTCGGTGATCCTGGCCGGGGCCGCCGCCTCGCCCCGCGCCAACCCCGAGGAGATCGCCCAGGGGGTGGTGAACCGGGTGCTGGGAGGCAACTTCACCTCCCGCATCAACATGAACCTCCGCGAGGACAAGCACTGGACCTACGGGGCGAACACATCCCTCGCCGACGCGCGAGGCCCGCGCCTCTTCCGCGTCTCCGCACCGGTCCAGGCCGACAAGACGAAGGAGGCGATCCAGGAGATCCAGAAGGAGCTCTCCGGGATCGTGGGAACCCGTCCCGTCACCCTGGAGGAACTGGCCAAGGCCAAGGACTCCCTCACCCTCACCCTCCCCGGCCGCTGGGAGACGAACGGCGCGGTGGGCGCCTCGCTCGTCGAGGTCGAGGTGTTCGGGCTCGGGGCCGGCTACCTCGATGCCTACCCGGGCAAGGTGCGCGCCCTCTCGCCCGAGCAGGTGGCCGCGGCCACGAAGTTCATCCGTCCCGACCAGGTGACCTGGGTGGTGGTGGGCGACCGGGCCAAGATCGAGAAGGGGCTCTCCGAACTGGGGCTCGGGCAGCCCGTGCCGCTCGACGCCGACGGCAACGCCGCAAAGTAGCCCCCCCGAAGGGGCGTCGGCCCGTCGCCCTCCGGAATGGTGTTTGTCGTCCGCCTTCATCCTCGCCGAGAATGAAGGCGGGAAGAGATGGGATCGAGCGCCTCACCTTCGCCTTCGGCGGGACCCGGGTCGCCGGAGACCGGGGTCCGGCTGTCCGGGGCCACGCTCCGGCCCGCCGGCCTGGAGGCCGAGTTCCGGGTCGAGACGCTTCGGGACGACGGCCGCACCGCGGCCACCACGGTCGGCGTCTTCGTCCTGCTGACCTTCCCCTTCGTCCTCAACGACCTCGTCTTCGCGAGGCCCGCCGGGCGGCTGGGCCACGTGCTCCTGGCCCGAGCCGTCTACTTCGTGTCGGGCGCGTTGGTGGTGTGGCTCGGTCTACGGGCCCGGAGCGCCCTTGCGCTCGACCTGGCCGTCCTCGCCAGCGCGGCCGTGGGGGGCGCCTTCACCATCGTCCTCCAGTCCACGCGCCCGGACGACTACTACCTCCCCGTGATGCTCAACGCGATCGGCGTCCTGGTCTACTTCACGGCCATCCCCTCTCGTTTCTCGCGCCAGATCCTGTCCGCGGCTGCGTTGACAGGTTCGGGCCTGGCCTGGCTGATCGCGTACCGCATCCCTCCGCCGGCGCCCGCGATCGTGCTCATCGCCTTCACCCTCGTCGCGGCCAACCTGGCCGGTGGGTTCGCCTCCTGGAAGCTCCACCGGTCCCGCCGCCTGCAGTTCCTGGCCCTACGCCACGAGGCGGAGACGTCCAGGAAGCTGCGCCAGGGCGAGGAACTCTTCCGGACCGCCTTCGAGAACGCCTCGATCGGGAAGGCGCTCACCGACCTGTCGGGCCGGTTCCTGCGGGTGAACGAGGCCTTCTGCCGGATGCTGGGTCGACGGGCGGACGAGCTCCTGGGGAACACCATCGGCGACGTCACCCATCCCGAGGACGTCGAGAGGAGCCGCGCATACATGAAGGCGCTCCTCGATGGCATCCCTTCCAGCCCGCTGTCGAAACGTTACGTCCGGGCGGACGGGAGCATCGTCTGGGCCGAGGTGGCATCGTCCCTCCTTCGCGATCCCGACGGCCGCCCCCTCCACTTCATCACCGGAGTCCTGGACGTCACGGAGTCGCGCGCCCTCCGGGAGCAGCTCGCCGTCGCATCCCGGCTCGCGGCGATCGGAACGCTGGTGGCGGGGGTGGCGCACGAGGTGAACAACCCGCTCGGCGGCGCCATCGCCTCCCACGGCTTCTCCTCGGATGAGGTCGCCCGCGTCCGCGACCGGCTCCGGTCGGGAGAACCGCTCGACCGAGAGGCGGCCGCCCGGCGCCTCGACGAGGTGCTCGACGCGCTCGAGGACGCCGCCACGGGCGAGCAGCGGGTGGCCACCATCGTGAAGGACCTCAGCCTCCTCGGGCGTCCGGAGGTCCGGCGGGACCGCGTCGTCCTCGATCAGGTCGTGGAGGGGGCCATGCGCTGGATCCCCCCGTCCCTGCTCCTGCGGGCCGCGATCCAGGTGGAGGGCGGCGGGGCGCCGGACGTGGCGGCCTCGGCGGGCCAGATCGAGCAGGTGGTCGCGAACCTGATCGTGAACGCGATCCGTGCCGCGCCGGAAGGGCGGGGCTCCCTCGTGCGCATCCGACTCGGAGCGGGCGCCCCCGGCTTCTCGCGCCTGGAGGTGTCGGACGACGGCGTGGGCATGACGCCGGAGGTGATGGCGCGCATGTTCGATCCCTTCTTCACGACCCGGGGCGTGGGACAGGGCATGGGCCTCGGGCTCGCCATCTGCCACGCCATCGTCACCGCGCACGGGGGCACGATCTCGGCGACCAGCCAGCCGGGCAAGGGGTCCACCTTCCAGGTGGACCTGCCGCAGGCGAACTGACGCCCTTCACCGGACGGCTCACTCCGGACGCCTCCACATCCGCGGAACCTCCGCCAGGGAGGCCCGTCGGTCGAGGTCGTCGAGGGCCTCCACCGCCCGGCGCTCCTCCATCCGGGCCACCTCGAGGTCCGTGTCGAGCTGCTGCTCGAGCACGTACTGGAAGTTGCCCCGGGCCTCCTCCCGCTGCGCCTGGATGTCGAGGCGGCGCCGCTTCGTCTGGGCCACCCGCTCGTTCGCCTCCCGGAAGGCCTGGCGCCACCCCACCTCCCAGGCCGCAGCCTCCTCGGCCGCCGCGGCACGCGCCACCGGGTCGTCCTCCGGATCGACGGCGACCACCACCGCCTCCACCGGGGCCTCGGGGGCTCCTCCCGCACGGGAGCGCGGGAAGGGAACAGGCGCGGGCGGATCGCTCCCCGGGATGGAGAGGGTCGCGACCTCGGCGACGACCGCCGGATCGCAGTCGAGCCGCCCCTGCCCCCTCCCGATCCAGAGCGTCCCGCCTCCCGGCGGCGGCGCGAGGCGCGCCAGCCGTGCGAGCAGGTCGGGAGGGGCGCGGATGCCATCGAGGGCGCGCGCCCCGTTGCGCCAGTCGGGGATTCGCCCGCCGGGATTGCAGCTGGGCGCGGGAGGCTCCACCGCGAGACGCACCGTCTCCGCCGGCGGTCGTCCTTTGGCGGCGCGCGCGACGACGAGCAGGAGGGCATCGCCCGATGGCGTCGCCGCGAGCAGGACGGCGGAGCGGTGAAGCCGGTTCCAGAGATCGCCCTGCGCCCGCCGGTCGTCGTCGGCGGCCTGCTCGGACGCGGCGTCCCAGGCGCGGGGCACCGGGCGCCCCAGGGGGCCCGCGAAGGCCTCGACCGGGACCGCAAGCCACGGTCGAGCCGGGTCCGGGGGTTCGGAGGGAACCAGGGCCACGACGCTTCCCCCGGCATCGACGACCGGGCCGGCCAGCGGGGCTGCGCCCTCCTCCGCCCGGAGGAGTGGGCGGCCGTCGAGGGAGAGAAGCCCTCTCGCGGTGGCCTCCCCGATGGTCTCCGTCCCCGCCCCTTCCAGCCCGACGAGGAGCGGCGCGCCGTCGGCGAGACCGGTTGCGTCTCCAGGGGGAACGAAGGGGGCGGCAGCACCGGGAACGGCGAGGACGGAGGTCCCGGCGGGAGCCCCCGGGACCACCCGGGCGAGCAGGTCGCGGCCGTCGGCGAGACGGAGCTGCCCCTGGCCCGCGGGGCATGCGATGGCGGCGAGGGCCCGCTCGGGCGCGACGAAGACGGCCTCGCCCGTCGCGCCGCCACAGGTGAAGGAGGCCCGAGCGGCGAGGAAGGCGGGGCGCGGGTCGGCTGGTGGTGGACGAGCGGGGGGCTCCGAAGGACCTGTGGCGGCAACCGGGGTCGCGACGGGCACAGGCGGAACCGGGGCCCGGCGGGTGGCCTGCCAGGTCACCGCGGCGGACGAGACGAGGATGACGGCCGCGACCAGCGCGGCCGCGCGTCCTTTCCCTCGGTTCGGGCTGGCTCCCGTTCGCACCGCTCCAGCCTACCAGCGGTCCGCGACGTGCGTTACAAGCGAGGGCATGCCCGGAACGGACTGGAAGCCCACGGCCTGCATCCTGTGCGAGTGCAATTGCGGTCTGGAGGTGCAACTCGGGGGCGAAGGGGGGCGTCACCTCGTCCGTTTCCGCGGCGACAGGCGCCATCCGGCCTCCAGGGGCTACGCCTGCGAGAAGGCCCACCGGCTCGACCACTACCAGAACGGGCTCGACCGGCTGACGACCCCGCTCCGACGCCGCCCCGACGGGACCTTCGAGGTCATCGACTGGGACACCGCGATCCGCGAGGTCTCCGCCCGGCTCGCCGCGGTGCGCGACAGCCACGGCGGCGACGCGATCTTCTATTACGGCGGGGGCGGCCAGGGGAACCACCTGCCCGGCGCCTACGCCACGGCCACGCGCAGGGCCCTCGGCTCGACCTTCCGCTCGAGCGCGCTGGCCCAGGAGAAGACCGGCGAGTTCTGGGTGGCCCACCGGATGTTCGGGACGGCGATGATGCGCGCCGACTTCGCCCACTGCGACGTCGCCCTCTTCCTCGGCAAGAACCCCTGGCAGTCCCATTCCATCCCGCACGCCCGGGTCACCTTGAAGGCGATCGCGAAGGACCCGGCGAGGACCCTCATCGTCGTCGACCCGCGCCGCACCGAGACCGCAGAGCTCGCCGACATCCACCTCCAGCTGCGCCCCGGCACCGACGCCCACCTCCTCGCCGCGGTACTCGCCATCCTGCTCGAGGAGGGGCTCCTCGATCGCGCCTTCCTCGAGGCCCACGCCGTCGACCTCGGCCCCGTGGAGGCGGCGCTCCGCGCCGTGAACGTCGCCGACTGCTGCGCCCGCACCGGCATCGACGAGCCGCTGGTGCGACGGACGGCGCGCGCCATCGGCAACGCCCGCGCGCTCGCGAGCTTCGAGGACCTGGGCGTCCAGATGAACCGGAACTCGACGCTCGTCTCCTACCTCCACCGGCTCCTCGTCGCCCTGACCGGGAACGTCGGCAAGGAGGGAACGACCTACGTCCCCACGTCGATCGTCGCCATCGCCGGGGGCGCGTCCAGGCGGAAGAGCCCGGTGGTGGAGGCGCCGATCATCTCGGGGCTCGTCCCCTGCAACGTCATCGCCGACGAGATCCTCACCGACCACCCCATGCGGTACCGGGCCATGATCGTCGAGGCCGCGAATCCGGCCCACTCGGTCGCCGACTCGAAGCGCTTCCGCGAGGCGCTCGCCGCCCTCGACACCCTGGTGGTGATCGACGTCGCCATGTCCGAGACGGCCCGGCTCGCCCACTACGTGCTCCCCGCCGCCACCCAGTTCGAGAAGGCCGAGGCGACCTTCTTCAACTTCGACTTCCCGCGGAACTGCTTCCAGCTCCGTCCGCGGCTGATGGCGCCACCCGCGGGCGCGCTCCCCGAGGCCGAGATCCACGCGCGGCTCTGCCAGGCGCTCGGGGCCGTCACCGAGGAGGATCTCGCCCCGCTGCGCGCCGCCGCCGCGAAGGGGCCCGAGGCCTACGCCGAGGCGGCCGCCTCCTGCCTCATCGGCGACCCGCGGCTCGCGTCCCAGGCCCCCGTCCTCCTCTACCGGACCCTTCCCCTGCCCCCCGAGGCGCGCGAGGGGGCGGTCCTCTTCGCGCTGGCGCTCCGTGCCGCGATGCAGAGTCCGGTTCCGCTGGCCCGCGCCGGCTTCGGCGGATCGCCGTTCGAGGCGGCGGCGGCCCTCTTCCGGGCCATCCTGGAGAACCCGTGGGGGGTCGTATTCGCGGTCGACGAGTGGAGCGAGGTGATAGGCCGGATCGCCACGCCCGACGGGAAGATCCACCTCGCTCTCCCCGATCTCCTGGAGGAACTCGGCAAGGTCGGGCGTGCGGCGCCCGAGGCTCCGGACCCGTCCTTCCCCGTCGTCCTCTCGGCCGGGGAGAGGCGCTCCTTCACCGCCAACACCATCATCCGCGATCCGGCGTGGCGGAGGACCGACGGCGAGGGAGCCCTGCGGATGAGCCCGGGCGACGCGGCAACACTCGGCGTCGTCACCGGGGACCCGGTCCGCCTCTCCACGCGCCGCGACTCGCTCGTGGCCACCGTCGAGGTGTCGGACACGATGCGGGACGGCCACGTCTCCCTGCCGAACGGGCTCGGCCTCTCCTACCCGGGCGCGTCGGGCGAGGCGATCACGGGGATCGCGCCGAACGAGCTCACCGCCGGCGAGGACCGCGATCCGTTCGTGGGAACCCCGTGGCACAAGGGCGTGCCGGCCCGGATCGAGCGGGTCTGAGACCGGCCGGTCACGGGGGCGTCATCCCGGTGGCGCGCGTCGGGGAGCGGCCCGACGGGCCGCGGCGGGGGTGAGCCCCGTCCAGCCGCGGAAGGCGCGGCTGAAGCTCTTCTCGTTGCGGAATCCGACGGCGGCGGCCACCTGCTTCACCGGCCGGTCGCCACGGGCGAGCAGGTCGAGCGCGAGTCCGCGACGGGCCTCGTCCTTGAGCGCCTGGAGCGAGGAGCCCTCCCCCCTCAGCTGCCGGTGCAGCGATCGCACGGAGACGTGGAGGAGCCCCGCGGCGTCCTGGGCCGTGCGGACCTCCCCGGCGCACCGGCGCAGGAGGTCGCGGACCCGGGGCACGAGCAGCCGGTCCCGCCGGTAGTGGAAGACGGTGAAGGCGAGCGCCCGCTTCAGCATGGCGCGCATGTCCTGCTCGTCGCGCAGGAGTGCGAGCGCGAGGTACCCGGCATCGAAGGAGAGCGCGGCCCGCGCCTCCCCGAAGGCGACCGGCCCCGGGAAGACGTGGGCGTAGGCGGAGGCGTGAGGCGGCGGCTCGAAGGGGAGCGCCAGCGCGAGCGGGGGGATGCGCGAGTCCACCGCCCAGCAGGCGAAGCCGTGGGCGTAGCGGAGCAGCGTCACGAGGCAGAGCTCCCTCGCCGCGCCCAGCCGCCGCCGCTCGACGATGGAGAGCGTCGCCACCTCGGCCTCCACCGCGAGCCCGAGTTCCACGTCCCCGGTGAGGAGCCGGTGGTGCCGGCACCAGCGCTGGAGGGCCACGCCGAGCGTCGGTGCGGTGAGGGAGGCGCGGCAGAGCATGCCGTAGGTGCCCCACGGCAAGGCCCGCGAGAACCACCCGAGCGCCTCGTCGTCCAGTTCGCGCATGGCGTGGCCGGAAAGCAGCTCCATCTGCCGCGCCGTGATCCGCGCGTCCGGGTCCCGGACGCTCGCTGGCGCGATCCGTGCCGCATGGAGCGCCGCCGTGGGGTCCGCCCCGCGCCGCGCGTAGGCGCCGACGATGGCCCGCGCGAAGGGCATGGGCGTGTGCGCGGAGGCGATCGGGGGCCGGGCGTGGCTCGGGGTCGGGGGCACCCGCCCAGTATCCAAGGAGTGGCACGATATGCAACCATCCGGGCGCACCCCGTCCCGCGCGGCCGGGATAGCCTCGTCGCCAGGAGGAAGCACACCATGGAATGGAAGGGACTGGATTTCGAGCTCGGAGAGACCGCCGACGCCCTGCGGGAGATGGTCCGGCAGTTCGCCCGTGCGGAGATCGCCCCGCGCGCCGCAGACATCGACCGCGACAACCACTTCCCCATGGACCTGTGGCGCAAGATGGGCGCCCTCGGGCTCCTCGGCGTCACCGTCGACCCCGAGTACGGCGGCGCCGGGATGACCTACCTCGAGCACGTGGTCGCCATGGAGGAGATCAGCCGGGCCTCGGCCTCGGTGGGGCTCGCCTACGGCGCCCACTCCAACCTCTGCGTGAACCAGATCTTCCGCAACGGGAACGCCGACCAGAAGCGGCGCTACCTCCCGCGCCTGGTCTCCGGCGAGCACGTGGGCGCGCTGGCCATGAGCGAGCCGGGGGCCGGCTCCGACGTGGTCAGCATGAAGATGCGCGCCGACCGGGACGGCGACGCCTACGTCCTGAACGGCACCAAGATGTGGATCACCAACGGCCCGCACGCCGACGTGGTGCTCGTGTACGCCAAGACCGACCTGGCCGCGGGCCCGCGCGGCATCACCGCCTTCCTCGTCGAGAAGGGCACGCCGGGCTTCACCACGGCGCAGAAGCTCGACAAGCTCGGCATGCGGGGCTCGGACACCTGCGAGCTCGTCTTCGAGGACTGCCGCGTCCCCGCGTCGAACGTCGTCGGCGAGGTCGGGCGCGGCGTGAACGTCCTCATGAGCGGGCTCGACTACGAGCGGACGGTGCTGGCGGCGGGTCCGCTGGGGATCATGCAGGCCTGCCTCGACGTGGTCGTGCCCTACGTCCACGAGCGGCAGCAGTTCGGCCAGCCCATCGGCCAGTTCCAGCTCATCCAGGGCAAGCTCGCCGACATGTACTCCACCGCCTCGGCGTGCCGGGCCTACGTCTACGCCGTGGCCCGCGCCTGCAGCGCCGGGAGGACCGCCCGCAAGGACGCCGCCGGGGCCATCCTGTACGTCTCCGAGCGCGCCACGCAGATGGCCCTCGACGCCATCCAGTGCCTGGGCGGGAACGGCTACATCAACGAGTACCCCACCGGCCGGCTCCTGCGCGACGCCAAGCTCTACGAGATCGGCGCGGGGACGAGCGAGATCCGGCGGATGCTCGTCGGCCGGGAGCTCTTCCAGGAGACGGCGTGAGCGTCCTCGACACCACCCTCGATCCCCAGTCGGCCGACTTCCGGCGCAACGCCGGGTCGATGGGCACGCTCGTCTCCGACCTGCGCGCCAAGGTTGCCACCGTGGAGCTCGGCGGGGGCGAGCGGGCCTGCACCCGGCACACCGAGCGCGGCAAGCTCCTCCCCCGGGAGCGCGTCCGGCAACTGCTCGACGTGGGCACGCCCTTCCTGGAACTGTCGCAGCTCGCCGCCCACGGGATGTACGGCGGGGACGTCGCCGCGGCGGGCATCGTCACCGGGATCGGCCGGGTGAGCGGACGGGAATGCGTGGTGGTGGCGAACGACGCCACGGTGAAGGGCGGCTCCTACTTCCCGATCACGGTGAAGAAGCACCTTCGGGCCCAGGAGATCGCGGCGCAGAACCGGCTCCCCTGCATCTACCTCGTCGACTCGGGCGGTGCGAACCTCCCCAGCCAGGACGAGGTCTTCCCGGACCGGGAGCACTTCGGGCGCATCTTCTTCAACCAGGCCAACCTGTCGGCGGCCGGGATCCCGCAGATCTCGGTGGTGATGGGCTCCTGCACCGCCGGCGGCGCCTACGTCCCGGCCATGTCGGACGAGAGCATCATCGTCCGCAAGCAGGGCACCATCTTCCTGGCCGGCCCGCCGCTCGTGAAGGCGGCGACCGGCGAGGTGGTCTCGGCCGAGGACCTGGGCGGCGCCGACGTCCACAGCCGCACCTCCGGCGTCACCGACCACTACGCCACCGACGACGCCCACGCGCTGCGCATCGCCCGGCGCATCGTCGGAAACCTGAACCACGTGAAGCGGCCGCAGGTGGAGCTTCGCCAGCCGGCCGAGCCGCTCCTCGACCCGTCGGGGATCCACGGCGTGGTCCCGGCCGACGCCCGCAAGCCCTACGACGTGCGCGAGGTCATCGCACGGGTGGTGGACGGCTCCGACCTCGACGAGTTCAAGCGGCTCTACGGCACCACGCTCGTGTGCGGCTTCGCCCACGTCCACGGCTACCCGGTGGGGATCGTCGCCAACAACGGCATCCTCTTCTCCGAGTCGGCGCTCAAGGGCGCCCACTTCATCCAGCTCTGCGCCCAGCGGGGGATCCCGCTCGTCTTCCTGCAGAACATCACCGGCTTCATGGTGGGATCGAAGTACGAGGCGGGCGGCATCGCCAAGGACGGGGCCAAGATGGTGACCGCCGTGGCCTGCGCCCGGGTGCCCAAGTTCACCTTCATCATCGGCGGCAGCTTCGGCGCCGGGAACTACGGCATGTGCGGGCGGGCCTACTCTCCCCGCTTCCTGTGGATGTGGCCCAACGCGCGCATCTCGGTCATGGGCGGCGAGCAGGCCGCCAGCGTGCTCGGCCAGGTGAAGCGGGACGCCATGGAGGCGCGCGGCGAGACCTGGCCACGCGAGGAGGAGGAGCGCTTCAAGGCCCCCATCCGCGAGCAGTACGAGACCCAGGGCCACCCGTACTACGCCAGCGCACGGCTCTGGGACGACGGGATCATCGACCCCGCCCAGACGCGGACCGTGCTCGGCCTGGGGATCTCGGCGGCGCTCAACGCGCCCGTCGAGCCCACCACCTTCGGCGTCTTCCGGATGTAGGGGTGCCCATGTTCGACAAGATCCTGGTGGCGAACCGCGGCGAGATCGCCTGCCGCGTCATCCGGACCGCCCAGCGCATGGGGATCCGGACCGTGGCGGTCTTCTCCGACGCCGACGAGGGGGCGCGCCACGTCGCCATGGCCGACGAGGCCTACCGCATCGGGCCGGCCCCGGCGCGGGAGAGCTACCTCCGGGCCGACGCCATCGTCGAGGTGGCCGTCAAGAGCGGCGCCCAGGCCGTCCACCCCGGGTACGGCTTCCTCTCCGAGAACGCCGGGTTCGCCGAGGCCTGCGCCGCCGCCGGCGTGACCTTCATCGGTCCCCCGCCCGCCGCCATCCGGGCCATGGGCTCGAAGAGCGCCGCCAAGCGGATCATGGCGGAGGCCGGCGTCCCGCTCGTCCCCGGGTATCACGGGGAGGATCAGTCCCCGGACCGGCTCCTCGGCGAGGCGGAGCGCATCGGCTGGCCCGTGCTCGTGAAGGCCACCGCCGGCGGCGGGGGCAAGGGCATGCGGGCGGTTCCCGACGCGGCCTCGTTCCTCGCCGCGCTGGCCGGCGCGAAGCGAGAGGCGCTCTCCGCCTTCGGCGACGACCGCGTGCTGCTCGAGCGCTACCTGGCCCGGCCGCGCCACGTCGAGGTCCAGGTCTTCGCCGACACGCTGGGCGGCGCCGTTCACCTCTTCGAGCGCGACTGCTCGATCCAGCGGCGCCACCAGAAGGTCCTCGAGGAGGCGCCGGCTCCGGGGCTCGCCGCGGCGACCCGGGCGGCCATGGGGCGGGCCGCCGTGGCCGCCGCCCGGGCCATTGGATATGTGGGGGCCGGCACCGTCGAGTTCCTCCTCGACGAGGACGGCAGCTTCTACTTCATGGAGATGAACACCCGACTCCAGGTGGAGCACCCGGTCACCGAGATGATCACCGGGCAGGACCTGGTGGAGTGGCAGCTGCGCGTCGCCGCCGGAGAGCCCCTCCCGGCCACGCAGGAGGCGCTCTCCATCACCGGCCACGCCATCGAGGCCCGCGTCTATGCCGAGGACCCCTCGCGCGAGTTCCTCCCCTCCATCGGCCGGCTCGACCACCTTCGACCGCCGCGCGAGTCGACCCACGTGCGCATCGACACCGGGGTCCGCGAGGGGGACGAGGTCTCCATCCACTACGACCCGATGATCGCGAAGCTGGTGGTCTGGGACACGAGCCGCGCCGCCGCGGTGCGCCGGCTCCGCACCGCGCTCGGCGAGTACCAGGTGGTGGGCGTCACCACCAACCTGGCCTTCCTCGGGGCGGTCGCTGCCCATCCGGCCTACCAGGCCGCCGACCTCGACACCCGCTTCATCGATCGCCACCGCGCCGACCTGATCGGCGAACCGGGCGCGGCGAGCGACACGGTGCTCGCGGTCGCCTGCCTCGACGAGATCCTGCGACGCACCGCCGACGCCGAGCGGACCGCGCGGGCCTCCGCCGACCCGCACTCGCCGTGGAACCGGACCGACGGCTGGCGCCTCAATGCCGACTCCCACCACGTCTTCACCTTCGTGGACGACGGGAAGCTCGTCCGGGTGGTGGTCCACCACCGCCCGGGCTCGATGCTGCTCGATCTCCCCGGCGGGAAGGTCGAGGTGCGCGGCTCGCGCAACGGGCTCGACGAGGTGGTGGCCGACGTGGGCGGCGCACGCGTTCGCGCCACCGTGGTCCGCAGCGGCGCCGACCGTGTGATCATGATCCACGGGCGGGGGCACCGGCTCGCCCTCCACGATCCCGATGCCGCCGAGGAGCGGGACGTGGGCGGGGGGAGCCTCGTCGCCCCGATGCCCGGCAAGGTGGTGGTGGTGCTGGTGGAGGTCGGCGTCGAGGTCAAGAAGGGAGCACCGCTGCTCGTCCTCGAGGCCATGAAGATGGAGCACACCGTGGTCTCCCCGCGCGACGGGAAGGTCTCGGCGGTGCACTTCGCCCCGGGAGCGATCGTGCCGGAGGGCGCGCAGCTCGTGGCGCTCGAGCAGGTCCCCGAGGAAGGTTAGGCGGCCGCGGCCGCCGGGACGCAGGGGGTCTGCCGCCACCGAGGGCCGGGTCACAGGCGCCCCAGGAGCGCTTCGGACCCGTAGTGCCTTGTGATGATGCCTGCGCCGAACCCCGGAGAAGGACTCGCTCCCCCCTCCCTCTGCACGGGTCCGCCCCTTGCATATCCCTCTCGCGCGCACTCACCCGCGAGGGAGAAGACCATGCAGGCCAGGCCCCCGACCTCATTTTCCCCGGTCCCCGCAGCCCTCGCACTGACCTTCGGCCTGGCGCTCGCTGCCTGCGGTCGGAGTTCGCCCGAGTGGCCTGTTGTGCCGACGGTGGCGTCCACCTCGGTCCCCTCGCAGGCCTTCTATCCGGGGGCCGCGGTGAAGGTGATATCCACGGTCGAGTCCGGGTCCGCGGCGCAGAACGTGCCGGTGGGCATCTTCATGAAGAACGCGAGCCTGCCGGCCACGTGCGACGGCCTCACCCATCTGACCTTGAGCCATGCAACCCTCGACGCGATCGCCCAGGCGCCGAAGGACGCACCGCCGGTACGGCACGTCCACCAGCGCATGGTCTCCACGATCGTCGAGTACGCGTCCGGAACGCAGAACCGGCGCGCCACCCTCACGCGGAGGTTCATCCTCCCCAGCGTGGAGCCCGGCGCCTATCGCATCGCCACAGCCGTCCAGCCCGGCCAGGCCGACTGCAAGTTCGCGGACGGCACGGTGAACGTGGTCCGGAAGTTCGCGCCCGACCTTGTCCATTCCTCCACGGCGCTCGCACAGAACAGCTTCCGCCTTCCGGAGAACATCATCGCCAAGCGCCGGGTGGCGGGAGCCGATCTCGTGGTCGCTTCGGAGATCGTGAACAGCGGGCTGGAGCTGACCGAGCCACTCGAGATCGGGTTCGAGCTCGAGGTGAACGGGACGCGCTATCCCCTCGACGTCCAGGTGGAGGCGGCGAGCGGAGGGCACACCCTGTCCGCGCGGCACGTCATCGCGGCGAACTCCGCGGGCATAACCCTGCCGGCCTCCGGTGTGCGGGGCACGACGTACCGCCTCCACCTCCGCGACGACGCCAAGGCGGCGCTTCGGCTCCTCACGGCAGACACGGCCACCCGGCTGCACGTGCGGATCGACCCCGACGCGAAGGTCCAGGAGATCAAGAAGTCGAACAACGTCGCCACCCTCCCGGTCATGTACCTGGCGAGCTCGTCGACGTGCACCCCCGCGACGCCGGCGTCTGGGCAGCCGTACTCCACCCCGCCGTACTACACGGTCTTCTGCTTCGGCCCGCATCCTCCCGCGTACGGAATCGTGGGCAGCCCCACCGAGGACATCCTTGCCCTCGACTTCCAGTTCGGCGGCAGCGACCTCGACCCCGCCTACCTCTACTACGCCCTGGGACAGCCTTACGATCCGACCGGGGTCCCCACGTCCGTCCGCTTCCACATGGAGACCATCATCGCGGTCTACATGCTCTACGGCCTGGAGAACATCATCCCGCTCGACGCGCTCATCGACATCGGCTACCAGATGCCGCCCACGCTGGACTCGAGCGGCGCGATGCAGTTCGCGGAGTGGAACAGCAAGCTCGTGATCCTGAACCGCGTGATGTTCGACCACACGAGCGGCGTCTCCATCCAGTCGGGAGCCGACCTCGACTTCCTCAAGGTCTCCGAGAAGTGGAAGCTCCTCGAGTCCGAGGTCGACATCGTCGACATCCCGGTGCATTACGAGATGGGCGCCGAGGGGGAGATGGGGCTCTCGGGAAGCGTGACCGCCCAGTTCGACAAGCTGGATTTCAACGCTTCCCTGGGGCTGTCGGCCGGCCCCTACGCGAGCCTCTCGGCATACGGCGAGGCCTCGATCGACATGCTCATCGCCTCGGTGGGCGTGGGTGTCGACCTGAACCTCATCAAAATCAGCCCGCGCTTCGAGCCGTCGGTGCGGACCTTCTCCGCACGCACCTCCAAGGACGGCCAGCTCCAGACCAACGCCGGGGTCGAGATCGGCATCGATCTCCCCCTCGTCCTCTCCGAGGGCGCCGGCGACTTCTACGCCTTCCTCAAGATCCTGGGGGCCGAGCACAAGAGCACCATCGTGGCCTGGAAGGGCGCGACCCAGTCCTTCGACCTCATCAGCCCGCTCACCATGTTCCGCGGCCCGGTCGGCACGTTCTTCGTGTCGGCGAACGGGGGCGACACGGAGAGCGGGACCATCTACCAGGCCACACCTCCTCCGAGCGGGGGGACCCAGTGGATCGGCGACATCTCGCTGGAGCAGGGTGACTACACGTTCTGGATGCAGAACGTGGACTCCATCCAGCTGAACACGAGCGCCGGGAAGCTGGTCTTCACCGCCGGCCCGGCCTGCGGCCCCACCACGGGCTCCCGGCAGGTCAACATCCCGCAGAAGGGCACCTACGCGCTCCAGGCGGCGGTCTCCACCTGCGGGCAGGCGAGCCCGACGTGGCCCACGAAGGTCTGGTGGACCCAGAACGGGCAGTCCGGCCTGGTGGGGATGTCCGGCACCTCGGGCTTCGGGACCAGCACCCCCACCTCGGGTCCGATCACCGTGGCGCCCGGCACGCCGGCCTGCAACGTCCAGTCGTGGTTCTTCAACGCCCCCTTCGCGTCCTCGACCCCGCCGGCCCTGTACCAGTGCAGCGGGACCGTGGACTTCGACTACCCCTACGACGCCGCGGTCAAGACCCAGCCCCCGGTGAACGCGCCCCAGGCCGGCCTCTGGCTCCAGTACGCCACGTCGGTCCCCTTCGGGCTCGACGGCAACGGCCTGGCGGTGGGAATCGTCGGCAACATCCCGTACACCGACGCGGCGTGCGGGGCCGTCGTCGACGACGTCTCCATCACCATCAGTGACGGTAGCTTCTCGACCTCCATCCCCGTCACGCTGCAGGCCGACCCGCCCTCCCCGGCGGTACCGGTGCGGGGCGCGGCCATCGTCACCGTGTCCCAGACCGCCGGCGTGACGGGACCGCTGACGCTGCAGGCCAGCTACCACTCCAGGTACCCCGGGGACTACCCGGGGAAGACCTGCTCCACGCCCTTCGCGTCCCCCGCGAACGACGCGCGGCTCAACCTCGTTGCCGGTCCCGTCGGCAAATGGCTCGTGCAGACGACCTGCACGCAGGGGGCCCAGCTCGTGAACCTCCTGCCCGGTCCGTCCTCGGCCTCGGCGGGGACGCTCGGCGCCGGCTCGCTCTTCACCGAGAACCTCTGCCAGCAGGCGGGGCGGGTGCCCGCGGGCGAGTCGGTGGTGGGGGTCTTCACCTTCGTCACTGCCGGCAACCACGACTTCTTCGTGGGCGCCACCGCCAGCGAGAGCTACAAGGTCTGGATCGACGGCAGCCTGGTGGCCTCGCGGACCGTGACCACGCCGCCCACCGACTGCGCAGCCGTCACGGCCGGCGGCCCGACCTACTGCTTCACCCGCGAGCTGCACTTCGTGCAGAACGTGTCCGCCGGCCTCCACTTCATCGAGGCCTACTTCGACGACGAGACCGGGGCGGCACCGGTGACGAACTTCTCCGAGCACCGGATTCGCTGGTCGCCGGTTGCGACGAACCAGTCGCTCGTCTCCTTCTACGCGACCCCGGCGGAACTCATGGCCGCGACCACGGGCGCAACCGGCCCGACCGGACCCACCGGGCCGGCCCCCGACGGCGTGGCGGAGCCGACGATGGTCCTCAAGTACGTCGAGGCCAGTCCGGATTCACGGACCGTCGGCTTCAACTGGGCCAGCACCCCGACCCCGGGCGCTGGTGGCTGCGCCGACGATCCCGCCGTGAACGGCCAGTTCGACTGCTGGAACTCGCTGCGCCTCGTGAAGGGGACGCCGGGAGCGGTCTCCTTCGTATGGGACGGCACCTACGCGCTCGCCGACGGAACGCCTTACTTCTACCAGGCCACCACCGGGTCCATCGGCACGAACACCCGCCAGATCGATCTCTGGGTGGACGGCCAGCAGTACCTCGACTACCAGCAGGGCTACTGGCCGTTCCCGGACGCCGCCCAGGTCTACGGCTTCGTCCAGAGCACGGTCACGGGGACGACGGGGAACTCCCTGCCGGCGGGGGTAAACCGGATCCGCTTCCGGAGCATCCCGCTCGATACCGACGCCGCCACCGCCAGCTTCACGGCCCTCTGGACGCCCCACGCCGCCTCCTCCTACGCGGTGGTGCACCTCGACGCGGACGGGAACGCCATCGACGTCCCTTACGTCACCGCCTACCCATCGGCCACCGGCCCCCAGCTCGGGAACGCCACGGGCGGGGGCGGGGTCCCGTACAACGCCTGCCGGTCGTTCCTCATCGCCCCCCCCCAGGGCGACCCTGCGGGGACGTTTGCGAGCGCGAACGGCGGCGTGATCGACGTCCTGGCCGCGCTGGCGCCCGTGCCGGGCTTCAACCAGGGGCGGGACCTCTTCGACATCTGCCTCAACGGCAGCTGCAGCACCGGAAACGCCGGGCCCGGCTCCTCCTCGACCACCTCGCTGGCGAGCCCGCAGTTCGTCACCTACACGTACAGCGCGGACCCGTCCCAACTGCTCGGGCTCTTCAGCCAGCAGTACAACAACCTCCTCGTGCACCTGTACGGCAGCGGTGCGGGCGGGTGCTACGCCAGCCCGGCCGATGCCGCCTACCTCCTCTCCCTGAGCTACCGGACGCACAGTTGGAACCCGTGAGAATGGGGCGTCGGGCGGCGACCGCCCTGGCGGCCGTCGCCCTCCTGGTGGGGTTCGGGTTCGTGGCCTACCGGTCCCTGCGCGGGCCCGGTGCCGTGGCGGGAGGGAATGGCGGAGCCGTCGCCCTGCGCTACGCGATGCCCGACGGCACGAGGCGCGTCTTCGCCGTCGAGAGCGTCTCGGACGTTCGCATCGACGTGGCCGCCATCCCGCTCGACCCGCGCCAGCCGCCCGTGCCGGGCCCCGCGCAGGTGGCGGCCCTGCAGAGTGCCTTCTCCGGCGATCTCCGTGTGCGCCTCTACCGGGACGGCGAGGCGGGGTGGAACGTCGCGGCCTGGCTCGAGCCCTCGCAGATCCTCGTGGCCGGGCGAACGCCGTCGTGGGCCTGGGCGCTCGGAAATCCCTTCTCCTTCCACCTCGCTCCCAGGGGCATGGTGGACCGCCTCACCTTCACCCCGCTGCTGCCGATGGAGGCCCGGTCCTTCCTCGGCCGCCTCGCCGCTGGCCTGCAGGCAACGATCCCCGAGGTTCTCCAGGACGCGTGGACGTCCCGGGAGGAGCTCCAGGACGGCGTGGCGGAGGTGGCCTACGCGCGAATCTCCTGGGACCCGGCCGCGTCGGCCCTGGTGGCGAGCCGGAGCGTCCGCAACCGGGCGCTCCGGGAGAGGCCCGGCCCCGACGTTCCCTTCCTGGCGAGCATGGCCATCGACGTCGCATCGTCGTCGGGCCAGGTGCATACCTCGATGGCTGGCTGGATCGCCGAGACGCGCACCGTCGACGAGGTGGCCTTCCTGTCCGACGGAAAGCGCTGGGCGGTCGGAAGGAAGAGCTTCTCGGCCCGGACCGTGGAGAAGGATGCGGGGAAGTTCCCGGCCAGCTTCGCGGAGTTCGCGGCGCTCCAGCGGTCGCAAGCGTACATCGAGACGGCCTTCGGGCGCACCGATCCCGAGCTGGACCGGCTCGCCGAGGGGCTCGATACGGAGGGCGCCCTGGAGCGCTACCTCCGGACCCGGGGAAAGGACAAGGCCGCGGCCGAGCGCTTCCTCGTCAACTACCTGAGGAAGAACGAGCGGGCTCCGACGGAGCTCCTCCGCGCCATCGATCGCGACCTGCGGATGGCGAGGCTCGACGAGACGACGCAGCTCGTCCTCTGGAGGCTCGTCATCGAGGCGGGGACGCCGGCCGCGCAGCGGGCGGTGATGGCCGCGGCCTCCGACCCGGGGTACCACCACGGCTCCCACGTCCGAGCCATCATGTACGCGTCGGGCTTCGAGAACCCCCAGCCCTTCCTCGTGGAGGGGATGATGGATCTCCACCGGGACCCCTCCGCGGTGTCGAAGGGAGACCCCCTCGGATCGGTGGAGAACATGAGCCTGCTCGCCGTCGGCAGCCTCGGGCACCGGGAGAAGCTGGACGAGGATACCCGCGCCGCCGCCGCGCGCGCCCTCTCCGGCAACCTGGAGCGGGCCCGGGGAAACCGAGCGGAGACGGCGCTGACCCTCACGGCCATCGGCAACTCCGGGAACGACGCCCTCCTCGACACCGTGAAGCCCTACCTCGACTCCCCCGAGGAGCAGGTCCGGACCGCGGCCTGCGAGTCGATGCGCCGCATGGACTCCCCGGCCGCTCAGGAGCAGCTCATCCAGGCGTACGGCCAGGACAGGGCGCTGCCGGTGCGCGAGTCGGCGCTGCGGGCGCTGGCTCAGACGCCCGTGAACCCTGCCACGGCGTCGTGGGCCCGCGAGGCCGTCCTCGTGGCGCCCACGCCGTCCGACACGGTCGGCCTGGTGAACCTCCTCGGGAAGACGCTCGTTCGCTATCCGCACAACGACGAGGCGTTGCGGGCGCTCCTGGCCACGAATCCGCCCGAGCCCGTGAAGGACGCGGTCTATAGGTACGTCGCGCCGCGGTGACGGGAGCCTCCGCGGGGCCCCCGCCCCTACGGACTCGCCCAGGTGCTCGAGAGGGCGATGCACGCGGGGCCAGTACCGGTGGAGACCCACGCGGGGTTCATGGGGACGAGGCGGCCCGAGGTGGCGCTCACCGCGTACGAGTAGACCTCGTTCCAGCCCTGGCTCACCACGTAGGCGAAGGCGCCAGCGGGGTCGAAGGTGATGTACGCGGGGTCGAGGCCGGTCGCGATCGTCGCGGGCCACTCCGGGACGAGCGCACCGCCACTCGCGACGGTGTAGAGGGAGACGTCGTTGCCGAGGTGGCCGGCGTCGGGCTTCCCGTTCACCACGTAGACGAACGACCCCGACGGATGGATCGCCACCCATGCCGGTTGCTGGCCGGCGGTGGCGGAGGCCCCGGCCGTCAATGTGCCAGCGGAGTTGATCGCAAAGCGCTGGACCGTCCCGTCCACCTGGTTGGCGGAGTAGAGGCTGGTGGAAGTCGGGTCGATGGCCAGGGAGACGGGGGCCTTGCCGGAGACCACCGAGGCCGGCGAAAGCGCGGTGAGGGTCCCGGGCGCGGCGCTCGTGCTCGACGCGATGGCGAACTGGGAGATGCCGCTGTCCGCGTACGCGGGTGCCGTGCCCCGGTTGGCCACGTAGAGCTGCCGGCCCGACGGGTCGATGGCGATGGCCTGGGGATTGGTGCCGACCCTGACCGTCGCAGGGTCGAGTGGGGTCAGGCTGCCGTCGAGACCCACCGAGAACTGGGAGACCGTGCCGTCGCCGTTGTTCACCACGTAGGCGTAGCGGCCCGCCGGGTCCAGGGACAGCCCCCACGGCGCCTGTCCCACCGGCACCATCGTCCCGGGCGACCGGAGGACGCCGCCCGACTGCGACGTGACGAGCACGGACGTTCCCAGGCCACCCAGCGCGACGTAGACGTGGGTCCCGGACGGGTCCACGGCGATGGCCTTCGCCTCGGCCGCCACCGGGAAGACCTCGCCGTTCCGCTCGAGCGCGCCCGTCGAGGAGACGGTGAAGGGCGAAAGGTCGCTCGACTTCGCGTTCCCGACCCAGGCGTAGCGCGGCGTCGCCGTGACCGGTCCGCTGCCGGTGACGGCCACCGCGACGGGTCCCTTGCGGGCGGGCGCGACGCCGGGCAACAGCGCCGTGAACGTGCCGTTGCTGCCGATCGCGTACTGGGAGACGGTGCCATCTCCCGTGTCGGTCACGAAGGCGAAGCTGCCCGAGGGGTCGACGACGAGGGAAGACGGGGTCGCGCCGGTGCCGATGGCGCCCTGCAGGTATCCGAGGATGCCGTTCGAGGCGAGGGTGAACTGGGAGACGGTCCCGGATCCCTTGTTCGCGACGTACACGAGGTTGCCTCCGTTCCGGCTGGCGAAGGCGATCGACGAGGGGCCGTACTGGGGACTCGTCGCGCTGACGACCGACCCCACGGTCCCGTTCGTGGAATTGATCGAGAGAGACCAGAGGCCGGAGGAGGAAGGGCCGGACGCCCCGGCGACGAGGAGGAACTCGCCGCTCGGATCCACGGTGAGGGTGAGCTGCACGAGCCCCGACATGGTCGTGGACACCGGCGGGGTCATCGGCGTCGGCGCGCCCGGCACGCTGCTCCCGGGCTGCCCGACGTCGTACTGGAAGATCTGCTGGTTGCCTGCCGCGGCGCACCCCACGTAGAGGTACTTGCCCGTGGGGTGCACGACGACGACCTGGGGGGACGGCCCGGTCGTAACGTCCACTCCGGAGAGCGGCGTGAGGGACCCGTCGTTGCCGATGGCGAACGGGCGGATCGCGCCGTTGCCGCTCCCGTCCCCGGCGTTCGTCACGTAGAGGAAGCTGGACGTCGGGTCCACGACCATCGCGGAGGGGAACGCGCCGGCCGCCACCGCGGGGGTGGCGAGGGGCGTGAGGGTCCCGTCCTGGGAGATCCGGAACTGGGAGACGGTCGCATCGGCGCTGTTCGCCACGTAGAGGAACTGGTCCACGTGGGCCACGGCGACGGCGACCGGGACCTGACCGGTGCTCGTCGTCCGGAGGAAGCGCAGCCGGCCGGTCGCCAGATCCACGACGTAGGTCGACACGGTGTTGTCGAACTTGTCGGCCACGAAGGCGTAACCGGGAGTCGCGGAGTCGACGGCCAGCAGCGCCTTGGCGCTCTCGACCGACTGCTGCTTCGCGTCGGTCACCACGACGTGGAAGGTGCTGCGGTGGTCCGCCGAGACGACCGGAGAGGTGGTGTAGGTGGCGTCCGTCGCACCCGGGATGACCGAGCCGTTCCTCGACCACTGGTAGGTGAGTGAGGAGGCGCTCCTCGCCTGGACCGAGAAGGTGGCCGGACTTCCGGTCCGGGCGGTGCGGTTCGCCGGGTGGACCTTGATCTCGGGTGGGGCCGGGACCGAACTGCCGGCGCAGCCGCCGAGGATCAGGATCGCCGCGAGAAGGGACGGGAGACGGGGTCGGCTCGAGCGCATGGCTCCCTCCAGGACCACCGGGTTCATCTCCAGCCTCCCACGATGCCGAGGGAGGCGGGACCGCCGCCCGTGGCGACGGTGGGGGACGCGAGCGGCGTGAGCGTGCCGTCCGCGTTCACCCCGTACTGGGAGACGACCTGCCCCTCGTAGGCCACCGCGTACACGTACTTCCCCGAGGGGTCGACCTGGACCGCGTACGGCGCCACCTGCGCCGGGACCGTCCCGAGCGAGGAGAGCACGCCCCCGGCGGAGATCCCGTACATCGAAACGCTGGCATCCCCGCTGTTCGCGACGTACGCGAAGCTCCCTGAGGGATGGACGGCGATCGCACACGGGCTCTTTCCGGTCGCCACCGCCGTTGCCAGGCTGGAGAGGAGGCCGCTGCCCGACGCGATCGCCAGCTGGGACACGGTCCCCGACCCGCTGTTCACCACGTACAGGTGCTGGCCGGACGGATCGATGGCCATGCCGAGCGGGTAGGCGGCGACGGTGATGCTGGCGGGCGACATGGGCGAAAGGACCCCGTTCCCCTGGATCCGGTACTGCCAGACCGTCCCGGGCTGCTGGTAGCTCGTGGCGTATGCGTACCGTCCGGACGGATCCACCGCCACCTGATAGGGCTGCGGGCCAGCCGTGGCGGGCGTGCCCAGGGAGGTGAGGGAGCCGTCCGCCCCGATGGCGTACTGCGAGAGCGTGCCGTCCCCGCTGTTCGCAACGTAGACGTAGCGTCCCGACGGGTCCACCACGGCCGTGAACGGATTCGCTCCCGCGGCGACCCTCGGCGTGGCCATGGGCGAGAGGGTTCCGTCGGCGCCGACCGTGAACTGCGAGACGTCGTTGCCCTCCAGGTTCGTCACGTAGACATACCGTCCGGCCGGGTCCACCGCGACGGACGACGGCTCCGTGCCCGCCTGAACCGTTTGGTGCGCCTGGGGAGCCATGCCGCCGTCACCACCGAACGTGTACTGGGACACGGTCCCGTCGAAGAGGTTCGCGACGTAGGCGTACCGGGGAACGGGGATGGCCGGCCCTCCGCCGACGACGGTCATGGGACGGGTGGCCAGGTACGCGTCCGGGCCCCCCGCTGGCACGATCGGGGCCTGGAGTGTGGGTGGCGAGAGAGGGCTCAGGGTACCGCCGCTGGCAACGGCGTACTGGGAGACCGTGTTGTCCACGTTGTTGACCGTGTAGGCGAACCTGCCCGACGGGTCGACGACGACGGCCCACGGACTCGTCCCGGTGGCGACGGTGGCCGGACTCAAGGGAGTGAGGCCACCCGCCGACCCGACCCTGTACTGGGAAACGCTGGCGCCATCCTTGTTCGCCGCGTACGCGAAGCTTCCGGACGGATGGACGACCACCGAGAAGGGGTTCGCCCCGGTGGCCACACGTGCCGGGCTCATGGGAATGAGGGCGCCGCTCGTCCGGTCCACCGTGTACTGGAAGATGTTGTTGTCCCCGCTCGTGACGTAGAGGTAGCTCCCCGCTGGATCGCTCGTGAGCGATCGCGGGGCGGCCGGACCCGACACGGTGCCGGCGGTGATGGGCGTGAGGGCCCCGTTCACGGCCACCGCGTACTGGCCGACGCTCCCGGGACCCCAGCTGTCTCCATCGAGGTTGGCCACGTAGGCGAACGTGCCGGACGGCAGGAGGGTGATGTCGTGGGGAAAGGCGCCGGCGGCCACCTTCGGGGGGGTCAGGGGGCTGAGGGCACCCGAGGTCGGGGCGATGGCGTACTGGCCGACCGTGCCCTGCATCACCGTGTCGTAGGCGACCCCGGTGACGGGATGGACGGCCACGGCGTTGACGCTTCCACCCCCGGACACGGCTCGTGGGTTCATGGGCCCGAGCACACCGCCCGATCCGACGGAGAACTGGGCGATGGACCCGGTGAAGTCCGCCGCGTAGAGCGCGCTGCCCGCTGCGCCAGCGGCCACCGAGACGAACTTCGCACCCGTGACGGCGGCGGACATGGCCGCGAGACGCAGCCGGCCGTTCACGGGATCCAGGGCGTAGGTGGACACGGTGCCGTAGTACTGTCCCTGGTTCGCCACGAAGGCGAAGCGGGCCACGTCGGAGAAGGTCAGCGACACGGCGTTGCTCGTGACCACCTGTCCGAAGGTGTCGCTCACCTGCACCGTGAAGAGAGCCCCGGCGTCCGCCATGGTCGTGACCGGCGTCTGGTAGCTCGGAGCCACCTGGCCCGTGATCGGGCTGCCGTCCCGGTACCACTGGTAGGAGAGGCGCCCGTAGCCCGACGCAGCAACCGTGTACGCCGCCCTCTCGCCCAGCTTCGGCGTCGGGTTCGTCGGCTGGCTCACGATGGTGAGCGCCGGCGGGTTCACGGCGATGCTCAGCAGGGCGGTGCCGTTGCCTCCCGAGTTGCTGGCGGTCACCGTGTAGACGGCGGTTGCGGAGACGGCCGTCGGGGTGCCGGAGATGACGCCGGTCGTGGGGTCGATGGCGAGCCCCGCGGGGAAGGCCGGGGTGACGGCCCAGCTGGTCGCAGGTCCCCCGGAGTTGGTCGGAACGTTCGGCGTGATCGCCGTCTCGAGGACGTAGGTGGCCTGTGTGACCGGATAGGCCACCACCGGCCTGCCGTCGTTCACGGTGATGGCGATGGCGGCGGTCGTGCTGCCGCCCGAGTTGCTGGCGGTCACCGCGTAGGCGTTGGTGGCCGTGACCGCGGTCGGCGTGCCGGAGATGACGCCGCTCCCCGCGTCGAGGGAGAGGCCCGCCGGGAGGGGCGGGGTGATGGACCAGGCGGTCGCCGCTCCGCCGGAGACGTTCGGCGTATTGGGGGTGATTGTGACGTCCTTCGTGTAGACGGATGGATTCGAGGAGTAGACAAGCGCCGACGGCGGGACGTCATTCACGGTGATCGTCAGGGACACGCTCGAGGACCCGGCGAGGTTGCTCCCGGTCACCGTGACGGTGGTCGGGGGCGTGACGGCCGTCGGCGTGCCGGAGATGGTCCCGGTCGCCGCCAGGTCGATGGCGAGGCCGGGCGGCAACTGGCCTGTGATCGTCCAGGTCTTGACCTTCGCGCCATTGTTGACGGGCACGTTCGGCTGGATGAGGGAACCCTTGGTGTACGTGGGCGCGTTGTTGCCGTATCCAGCGAGGCAGGGCTTCATCATGCACGCGGAGGACGTCGCGCCGAGCTCGCCTCCAGCGTCCCCGCTCCCCCCGCCAGTTCCCCCGCATGCGGCGAGCGACATGGCGAGGCAAGCCGCGACGACCATCCGGGTTTGCCTTCGGGTTCGCTTCGAGGTCATCGACGTGTCTCGTTCGTTGGGGTGCCGGATGCCGAGGTACGACCCCTGCAAGAGGTATCCCCGGGACCCTGCCCAGCCTGCCCAATGTTCCCGAGCCGTTACCTGGGCCTGTAGTCACAAGGCGCTACGGCAAGACGCACCCTGGGGTCGGCCGCACCCGGGTACCCCGTCAGGCCGAGGTGGCGAGAGGAGCCGTCCATCCCGGACGAGTGCCACGAGCGGCTGGCCCCGAATCGTCCCTGGCGATGGTGGCGCACGCGTGCCTACGATGCTCGCGGCTCGTGAGAGGGCCATCACCGGAGGCTGGCAATGACTCGTCTGCCGTTCGCCCTGCTCGTCGCGAGCGCCCTGGCCGTCTCGGCCTGTTCCTCTTCCTCCTCCTCGCCCGATGGCCTGCCCTGCGTGGGCACGCCGACGGTCTCCGACGGGACGTACATCTACGACACCCTGCGGATCGGAACCCAGTGCTGGATGCGGCAGAACCTGAACTCGGGGACGATGGTCCCGTCCACCCAGGCGCAGGGTCCGGCGACCGTCCAGAAGTACTGCTACGACGACGACGAGGACAACTGCCACGTCTGGGGTGGCCTCTACCAGTGGCCGATGGCGATGAATGGCTCCACCACCGAGGGTGCGAGGGGGATCTGCCCCGTGGGCTGGCACATCCCCACCCTGTCAGAGTGGGAGACGCTCGCTTCCTACGTCGGGGGAGCCCCGGTGGCAGGGGCGGCCCTGAAGTCCTCGGGAACCTCCCTCTGGATGAACGGCAACGTCGGCACGGATGCCTACAACTTCTCGCTCCTCCCCGCTGGTTCCCACGAGGGAACGAGCTTCCTGGGGCTCACCGAGGAAGCCGTGGTCTGGACCTCGCATCCGATCACCACACCCCCCTCGGAGAACAACGCGTCGGCGCGTTACACGCAGTACGACCAGAACCTGCTCGTGGAGGACGACAACCTGCGCACGTTCGCGTTCTCCGTCCGCTGCCTGAAGGACCGCTGAGCCGCCGACGGCGGAGTGAGGCGCCCGACGTCCGCGACGCGGGGTCCCGAAAAGGCGACGGGGGAATCCGCTTTCGCGAATTCCCCCGTCTGTTTGGTGGACCCGACCGGGATCGAACCGGTGACCTCCTGAATGCCATTCAGGCGCGCTCCCAGCTGCGCCACGGGCCCGTCTATCTGTCGGCCTAAGCCGTCTCTTCCTCCAGGCGCCTCACCTGCTCACGAAGCGTCTGCAACTGCACGGCGAGTGCGTCGACCTCCGCGACGAGGTTCCGGAGATCGTCCGGGACACCCGCCACACCCTGGCGTGCCAGGGTGTAGTACCGCTCGCCGAGGTCCTGCAGACGCCGGTCGAGCTCCCTGCGGGCGAAGGCTGCGTCGAGCTTGTCCTTGCCGATCTGGGACCGCTGCACGATGCGGTCGCGGATGCCGAAGAGAAAGTCGCGTAACGCCAAGTCACCCTCCCCACGGGGCAAGCGATGCTGCAGACCCCCGACGGGAGGGCGCTTTCTAACGCGCCGCCCCGTGCCCCGTCAAGCGGGTTCGCCCCCGTGGAGACGCCCGGCCCGCGCGCCTGGCCAGCCGCGCCATGTAGAAGCCGGCCCCCGCGTCCAGGTGGGGCCAGCGCCGCTCCTCGGCCACCATCCGGAACGCGGGGTTGGCCGCCAGGAACGCGAGGACGACCTCCTCCCCCTCCTCCTGGAAGACCGAGCAGGTGGCGAAGACGAGGGCCCCTCCGGCTCGGACCCGCTCGGCCCCCCGAGCCAGGACGTCGGCCTGGGCTTTCTGGAACTTCGTCACGGCGGCGTCGTCGATGCGCCAGCGGGCGTCCGGCTCCCGGGCGAGCGCCCCCGACCCGCTGCACGGGGCGTCGACGAGCACACCGTCGAACGCACCGGTCGGCTCCTCCCGCACCACGAGCACCTCGGCCCGAGCATGGTGGGCCCGCCGGTCCAGTTCCGAGAGGCGCCGGGCGCTCGCATCCCAGGCGGTGACCTCGGCTCCCAGCGCCGCCAGCGCGAGGGACTTCCCCCCGCTGCCAGCGCACAGGTCGAGCCACCGTTCCCCGGGGCGCGCCCGGCAGAGTTCCACCGCCCGCTGGCTCGACTCGTCCTGCACCTCGGCGAGCCCGGTCCGGAGCGGGGGAGCGTCGAAGAGGCTGGCCCGGTCCTCGACCCGCAGCGACCAGGGGCCGTCGCCGGGCTCGGCGGCGATCCCCGCCGCGGCGAGCGCCGCCCGGACCTCCTCGCGGCCGGCCCGGGCGACGTTCACACGGAGCACCAGGCGGGCGTCCCGGTTCAGGGCGGCGAGGCAGGCGCGGGCCCCGTCCGGGCCCAGGTCGCGCAGGAGCCGTCGCGCGAAGGCGTCGGGGACGCTTCCCCGGAGCGCCAGCGCCACCACCGGGTCGGAAGGAGGCGAGAGCGCTTTCCCCTCCGCGTCGGTCGCGAGCGGCCCGTCGGGGCCGGGGCGCGGCAGGGCCCGGGCCACGCGGAGCACGTCGGCGTCGGAGATGACCCGCGGTCGCCTCGGCCCGGGGAGGCGGAGGTCGTGGGCGGCCTCGTCGGGCGCGCACCCCTCCACGGCGACCCGCCAGGCGAGGTAGCGCAGGAGCGCGCGGTCGGCGGGGATGGCCTTCGGGGCGCCGGCACGGACCAGCGCGGCGTCGACCACGCGGAGCCAGCGCGCGACCGCCCGTGCGGACGCCGCGGCGTGGCGCCGTTCCTTCGGGCCGATGCCGGGGTGCTCCGCGAGGGACGCGGAAAGGGCGAGGCGCAACGGGCGCCGCTCACCCAGACCGTCGATCGCCGCCAGCGCCGCCGCGATGGCGCGGCGGGAGCGGAGCTCGCGGGAGCGGGGGCGGACTACTTCTTCGCGGCGGGCTTCTTGGCCGCCTTCTGGCGCTTGCGGCGGGCCTTCCATGCCTGCTTCTTGCTGGTCTTCACGCGGATGTGCTTGCTCTTGGAACGGGCCATCTCTCTCACCTCGGGGTTTCGAGCCGAAAATCGGCACAGCTATAGCACTATCCCCGGGCCGTGCGCGAGGCGCTCGGTCCCGGAGGTGCGGGGGCCATCGGGAAGGCATGGGTGGCGATGACCTCGATCTTGGTCACCACCTTGCCGTCCACCACCTGGGTGTCGGCGAAGATGTCGCCGATGCGGATCCCCAGCCGGTCGGTCCAGACCATCCAGGACTCGAAGGCGATGACGGGGAGGCCAACCAGGAGGAGCAGCACCCAGCCCAGCGGGACCACGTAGAAGAGGGCCACCAGGGCGAAGTCCGCGTTTCGGAGGACCGACTCCTTGTAGCCGGCCGGCGACCGGTCGGGGATGTGCATGGCCCGGACCCCGAAGATCCGCTTGCCCGGGGACTGTCCGTGGAAGAGGCCGTCGGCTACGAGCAGGTACACGACGGCGAGGATGGCGCCGAGTTCGTGCCCCAGGGTGGCGAGGCCGAAGGCCAGCAGGAAGTCGACGCCGCGGGCCAGGCCGCGAAGCCACAGGTCGGCCTTGGGATACGGAGAGCCCTCGGGTCGCGCGTCGCGCATCTATTCGCCGGAGCCTCCCGGCTCCGCTCCCCGCCCCGTGAAGAAGAGGTACGCCATGGCCGGTCGGTGCGAACCCTCGCGCATCACGAAGTGGATCGACTGGAAGTTCCAGCCCTGGGCGGTGCGGTCGTTCAGTGCGCCGGCGAGCGTCCCCTCCGTGACCGGCGCCACCTCCACGACTTCGTAGCGGATGGCCCCCTCCGCGGTCAACGGCGTGTACCCGTGAGGAGCGCGGCGGCGTCCTTCGCCGTGTAGGTCAGGATGAAGTCGGCGCCGGCCCGCCGGATGCAAAGCAGGGTCTCGAGGATCACCCGCGGCTCGTCGATCCAGCCGGCCTGGGCGGCGGCCTTGATCATCGCGTACTCGCCGCTCACGTGGTACGCGGCCACCGGGACGTTCACCCGGTCGCGGACCAGCCGGACGATGTCCAGGTAGGGGACGGCCGGCTTCACCATCACCATGTCGGCCCCCTCGGCGAGGTCGAGCTCCACCTCCCGGATGGCCTCGCGCCAGTTGGCGGGGTCCATCTGGTACCCCTTGCGGTCCTTGGGGATGCCGGGCCCTGCGACCGGCGCGCTCTCCGCGGCGTCGCGGAACGGCCCGTAGAAGGCGCCGGCGAACTTGGCCGCGTAGGAGAGGATGGGGACGTCGTCGAAGCCAGCCTCGTCGAGCCCGCGGCGGATGGCCCCCACCCGCCCGTCCATCATGTCGGACGGGGCCACGATGTCGGCGCCGGCGCGGGCGTGGGCGACCGCCTCCTTCGCGAGGACGGGGAGCGTGAGGTCGTTGTCGACCGTCAGGTCTTGCCCCGGGCCGCCCGCCTTCGGGGGCCTGAGAATTCCGCAGTGGCCGTGGTCGGTGTACTCGCAGAGGCAGACGTCGGTGGCCACCACGAGCCCGGGAAGCGCCTTCTTGAGCGCCCGGACGGCGCGCGCCACCTCGCCGTCGTCGGCGTACGCACCCGACCCGATGGCGTCCTTGTGGACCGGGACCCCGAAGAGGATGACCGAGCGCACCCCGGCGTCCCATCCGGCCTGGGCCTCGGCCACGAGCTCGTCGACCGAGAGCTGGAAGACCCCGGGCATGCTCTTCACGGGGTTGCGGACCTTCTCCCCCGGGACCACGAAGAGCGGCCACATGAGGTCGTCCGGCGAGAGCACGGTCTCGCGGACCAGGGTGCGGAGCGCCTCGGTTCGGCGCAGGCGGCGGGGGCGATCGAGCGGGAACGGCATGCGCGGTTCTTAGCGCAATCCGGCCCCACGGGAAAGCCTACGGTGGGCCGTTCGGATCGACGGCCCGGAGCACGAGCCCGCTCGGCAGCTTGGGGTGGAACCAGGTGCTCTTCTGCGGCATGGTGAGCCCGGCGTCGGCCACCGCCTGGACCTGCCACATGGGGGTCGGGTTGAGCAGGAAGGCCGCCGCGTACTCTCCACCCAGCGTGCGGCTGACGGCGTCGCCGGCGTCGCGGACGAAGGCCAGCGTGTCGCGCGCACCGGAGGGCAGCCCGAGCACCCCCTCGAGGACGACGCCGTGGAGCACGCTGGCATCGAGGGCCCGGAGGGTCTCGTGGGTGGGGAGCGGGAGGCCGGAGAGGTCGGCGCCGTCGCGGAGCGTGAGCAGGCGGGCCTTCTTGTCGACCGCGGTGACGAGCAGGAACGCGCTCGACTTGCCCATGTGCTCGGAGAGCTTGGAGACCGCCCAGGCCCGCCCGGTGGGGCGCCGGATGTCCTCCTCGATGACCTGGATCTCGAAGTACGGGGTGAGGCGCTGGACCAGCTCGTCGGGGGGCGTGCCGCCCAGGGTCCGGAGCAGCCGATGGGTCGGGAAGATGATGAGCCCGGGATCGCTCTTCGCGAAGAGGCACATGAGGGTGGAGCGGTGGCCGCCGTCCTCCGGGAGCCCCGGCTTCACACGGTCGAGCTCGTCGCGGTAGGCGAGCGCCGCGGCGTACCGGTGGTGCCCGTCGGCGATGAGCACCCGCCGGTCGGCGAGAGCCTTTCGGACCGAGGCGATGACGGTGGGCTCCTCGATGCGCCAGAGCCGCTGCCGGGTCCCGTCGTCGGTGGTGGCCTCGGCGACCGGGTCCTTGCCGAACGCACCGGCGAGCGCCGCCGCCACCTCGCCGCGGGGGTCCTCGTGGAGGCCGAAGACCGGCGAGAGGTCGGTGCGGACGTTGCGGAGCAGCGCCAGCCGGTCCTCGACCGAGGCGGGGATGGTGGTCTCGTGCGCCAGGACGACCCCCTCGCGCAGGTCGTGCATCCGCACCGCCGCCATCACGCCGCGCCGGACCCGCTCCCGGCCGTCCGGCGCCAGGAAGCCCTGCTCGAGCCCGTAGATCGCGGGGCGCGGGTCGCGCTTGAGGATCCCCGACTCGCTCCAGGCCCGCAGGCGATCCGCGGCGCGGGAGTAACGGTCGCTCCCCTCCCGGTCGCCGGGCTGCTCCCGGTCGAGGATGACGTGGACGATGCCGTGCGGATCCCGGGCAGCCAGGGCATCCCGGACGGCGGGGGTGATCACGTCGTAGGGGGGAGCCAGCCGGGCGGAGAGGCCGCGGCCGGAGACGGCGTAGCGGATTCCCTGGAATGGCGCGATCGACGGCACGGGCGCGGGACCGTAGATCAGCCGCCGCGGGAGGGCAAGGGAGACCGGAGCGCACCCGCCACGGCCTCCCAGGGCACCGCCCCGGCCCGCAGGAGGCGCGGTGCGCCAGCCCCGAACTCGACGACCGTGCTGGGGAGGCCTCCCCGCGTCCGGCCGCCGTCCAGGACGAGGTCGATGCGGGCAAGGAGCCACGGGTCCAGCCCCCCTGCATCGACCGGGGGCGGGCCGCCGGACGGGTTCGCGGAGGTGGAGACGAGGGGCCCCTCGGCGAGCCGGCAGAGCTCGCGGGCCTGCTCGGACCCGGGGACCCGGACGGCCACCTTCCCCTCGAGCGCCACCGGCCCGGGGAGGCCCGGCGCGGCCCGGGCGACCAGCGTGAGAGGTCCCGGCCAGAAGGTCCTCGCGAGGAGGAGGGCCTCGGGCGGAACGACCGCCCAGAGCCCGAAGGCCATCTGCTCGTCGGCGGCCACGAGCGGGAGCGGCTTCCCCTCCGGGCGGAGCTTCGCCTCCCCCAGGCGGGCCACGGCCGAGGGGTTCGTGGCCAGCGCGCCCAGCCCGTAGAAGGTCTCGGTGGGATAGGCGACGATCCCGCCGTTCCGCAGCGAGGCGGCGGCGACGGCCAGGTCGGTGGTGAACGCGGCGGTGCCCATCACCGGAAACGCCGGAGCGCCCATAGCCCGGCGAGCGCGAAGACCACGTCGGGGAGCCAGGCGGCGGCCATCGGCGGCAGCCGGCCGGACCGGGCCATCGACCAGGAGAGCCCCTGCATCCCGTAGAAAGCGAGCGACACCCCCACCGCCTCGACCAGCGACGCGGTGACGAACCCCTTGCGCCCCCGCCGCAGCGCGAGCGCCAGCGCGAGAAGCGCCGCCGGCACCGCCGCGAAGGGATAGGCGAGCTTGCGGTGCCACTCGATGGCGTACTCGGAGGTGGGCAGCCCCAGCCGGGAGCGGACCGCCACCTGCTCGGCGAGCACCTCCCGGCGCATCTGCGCGGGCCAGCCGGGGCGCACCGCAAAGGCCATGGGGTCCTCGTCGAATCGGTAGGCGCGCCGTTCGGCCCGCTCGAAGGCCATGTCGCCATCGGGCGGGAAGCGCCGCTCCTCGAGCCCCTCCAGGATCCACTCCCCGTCCGGGCCGGGGATCATGCGGGCCGCGTCGATCCGTCGCGCGAGGCGGAAGCCGGGCCCCATCTCGAGCACCGTGACCCGCTCGAAGGAGCCGTCCGGCCCGGCGGCGCGAAGCTCGTAGATGCGCTTGCCGTCCCGGCCGCGGAACCAGGTCTTCCGGTCCTGCCATCGGCTCCAGGCGACGGTGCCCTTCCCCCGTGCGGCCTTGATCTCGTCGGCCCTGGCCGCCGCACCGGCGGCGAACAGATCGTCGAAGATCACCATCCCGCCCGCCACCAGCGCGGCGACGGCCAGCACCGGCACCGCCACGCGCCAGGGCCCGAGCCCGAGCGCCCGCATCGCGTCGTACTCGCGGGTCTTCCGGATCCCGGTCGCGGTCAGCGAGGCGGCGAGCAGCATGGCGGCCGGGGCGGTCTGCCAGGCCACCGCGGCGGCCCGGTAGAGATACACGCGGACTGCGTCCTGGAACGCCCCCTCCCCCTGGAAGAGCCCCGCGCCCTCGGCGAACTCGACGGCGACGAAGAGCACCACGACGGCCACCAGGGCGCCCAGGAAGGCCAGGAGCGCGCGGCGCGCCAGGTGGAGGAAGAGGGTCACCGCACCGCCCCCGTCCCGCGACGGGAGAGGAACAGCAGGAGCACCGTGGCGAGGGCCACGGCCGCAAGGTTGGCGACGTTGGCGGCGAGCCAGGGCGGGAGCACTCCGTCGTGCCCGAGCCCCTCCCCCACCCGGAGCAGCGCGTAGTAGCCGACCACCGAGAGGAGCGACACCGCGTACCCGGAGGCCCGGCCCCCGCGCCGGAACGACGCGATCGGGACCGCGAGCAGGCCGAGGGCGACGATGCCCGCCGGCACGGCGATCCGGCGCCAGAGGAAGGTGTGCCAGTAGCGCCGGTGCTCCTCCCCGCGCTCTTCCCCGCGCCCCTCCGCCTCCCGGAGGATCTCGCGGGGGGTCATCTCGAAGGCGTAGGAGTTGGAGGCCACCTGGTTCCGCGAGTCGAGGGCCGCGCCCAGGCCCAGGTCGGCCGTGGCCCGGGCGAACCGGGCCAGCACGTAGTCCTTCGCCTCCGGTTCCTCCCGGTGGATCTCCCCGTCCTCGAGCACGAGCCGCAGGCCGCCACCGGGGCCGGGGACGAGCCTTCCCTTGCGGGAGAAGGTGATGAGCGGCGCGGACGGGTTGGTCCGGTCGGCGATGAGCAGGTCCTGGAAACCCTCCGGGCCCGAGCCCGCGGCGTAGAGGGTGAGCCCGGGGATCTCGTCGTAGAACACCCCGGGCCGGATCTCCCCCTGGAGGTTTCGACGGATCACGTCGTCGATGCGCCCGCGCGCGTCCCGCAGGCCGGCCGGCGCCGCGAAGAGCGCCACTGCGAGCGCCACGATCGCCACCGCCCCGCCCAGCAGGATGGGCACCCGGACGAGCCGCACCGGCGAGATGCCGAGCGACGAGAGGGCCACCACCTCCCGGTCCTCGGCCAGCCGCCCCACGCCGAGCACGGCGCCGAGCAGGAAGGCCACCGGGAGCACGTACTCGAGCAGGTGCGGGACGAGGTCGACGAGGATCCGCAGCACGTCCCAGGCAGAGACACCGGCGCCGAAGAGGACGTCGGCCTGGGCCAGGATCTGCGAGGCCAGGAGCAGCTGCGTGAGGAAGAGGAGGGCCGCCGCGAACGGCAGCAGGATCTCGCGGGCGAGGTAGCGGTCGAGCCGCGTCACGCCTTCTTGTCGGACTGGAGCCTTGCCTGGAGGGCCGCGTCCTTCGCCTCGACCTCCCGGGCCATCCGCTCCCGCTGCTCCTTCACCCGGGCCGCCACGGCCGGGTCGGACAGCGCGAGGATCCGCGCGGCGAGGAGCCCCGCGTTCCGGGCCCCGGCCTTGCCGATGGCGAGCGTTCCCACCGGGACGCCGCCGGGCATCTGGGCGATGGCGAGCAGCGCGTCGAGGCCGGCCAGGTCGCTCGACGCGAGCGGCACGCCCAGCACCGGCAGCGCGGTCTCGGCGGCCACCACGCCGGCGAGGTGCGCAGCCGCCCCGGCGCCGCAGATGATCACCTGGATGCCGCGCCCGGCCGCCCCGCGGGCGAGCTCCCCGGTGCGCACCGGGGTGCGGTGGGCCGAGGAGACGTGGACCTCGGTCGCGATGCCCATCTCCTCGAGCGCCTTCTGCGACTCGGACATGACCTCCCAGTCGGAGTCGGAGCCCATCAGGATCAACACCTTGGGACTCATGCACCCTCCCCCGGGCCGGCCCGCCCGATGTCGCGGCGGAACTGCGCGCCACGGAAATGGACCCGCGCGAGGGCATCGTAGGCGCGCGTCGCCGCGTCGGCCCGGTCGGCCCCCAGCGCGCAGACCGTCAGGACCCGTCCCCCGGAGGTGACGACCCGGCCGTCCGGCCCGAGCCGGGTACCGGCCAGGAAGACCTGGACGCCCGGCGGGAAGGGCCCGTCCGAGCCGGAGATCGCGTCACCCACAGTGACGTGCCCGGGATATCCATCGGCGGCCATCACCACGCCCACGGCGGCGCGGGGGTCGACGTCGAGCGCGATCCCGGAGAGGTCCCCCCGGGCGGCGGCGAGCAGCGCCGGCACGACGTCACCCCGCAGGCGCATGAGGATGGGCTGGGTCTCCGGGTCGCCGAAACGGGCGTTGAACTCGAGGACCTTGGGGCCGTCCGGGGTGAGCATGAGGCCGGCGTAGAGGGCGCCGCGGAAGGGGGCTCCGCGCCGGGCCATCTCGCGCACCGTGGGGAGCAGCACGCGCCGCTCGACGTCGGCGAGGAGCGCCTCGTCCACCGTGGGGGTGGGGCTGAAGGCTCCCATCCCGCCGGTGTTGGGGCCCCGGTCGCCGTCGAAGATCCGCTTGTGGTCCTGCGCGGGCGGAAGGACACGCACCCGCTCGCCGTCGACGAGCGCGATGACCGAGGCCTCCGGGCCGGAGAGCCGCTCCTCGACGATGACCCGGGCGCCGGCCGAGCCGTGGACCCGGTCGACCAGGATGGAGCGCAGGGCCGCCTCGGCCTCGGGGAGGTCCCCGCAGACCACGACTCCCTTGCCGGCGGCGAGACCGTCGGCCTTCACCACGACGCGGCCGCCCGCGGCGCGGGCGTGGGCCAGGGCGGGTGCGAGGGAGTCGAAGGCGCCGTAGGAAGCCGTGGGAATGCCGGCCGCGGCCATGACCTCCTTGGCGAAGGCCTTGGAGCCCTCCAGGCGGGCGGCGGCGGCGGACGGGCCGAAGACCGCGATCCCCTCCTCGGCGAGCCGGTCGGCGAGCCCGAGCACGAGCGGCGCCTCCGGTCCCACCACCACGAAGTCGATCTGGTTCTCCACCGCCCAGCGGACGAGCGCGTCCACCTCGTCCGCCGCGATGGCGACGTTCTCGGCGAGGCGAGCCGTCCCGGGGTTGCCCGGGGCGCAGAACACCTTCCCCGCGAGCGGGCTCTGGCCGATCTTCCAGACGAGGGCGTGTTCCCGTCCGCCCCCGCCGACGACGAGGATTCGCATTCCCGGGCGGTATACCATTAGTGCCCCGACCCAGGCATGTTGATGTGGCGAGAGCGCCGAGACCGACGAGGCCGTCCGCCGCAGCGAGAGGATCGGCGCTCGCAGCAGTCGAGATGCCTGGGTCGGGGCACTAGTGCCGGAAGTGGCGCATCCCGGTGGCGACCATGGTCACCCCGGCGGCGTCGGCGACCGCCACCACCTCGGCGTCCCGGACCGACCCGCCCGGCTGGATGATGGCCGTGGCGCCGGCCGCGATGATCTCCTCGACGCCGTCCGGGAACGGGAAGAAGGCGTCCGAGCCGACCGCGCTCCCGGCCAGCGGGAAGCGGGCCTTCATGCGGGCGATCTTCACCGACTCGACCCGGCTCGTCTGGCCCCCGCCGATGGCGAGGGTACGGTCTCCCGCCGCGAAGACGATGGCGTTCGACTTCACGTGCTTGACGACCTTCCAGGCGAAGAGGAGGTCCTGCCACTCCTTCTCCGTGGGGGCCCGCTTCGTCATCACCTTGCAGTCCTCCCGGCGGATGCGGCCGAGGTCCCGGTCCATGACGAGGAGGCCACCCGGGATGGAGCGCATCTCGCGGGCCTCCTCCGGACGCCGCTTCCAGGTGGCGCGGGGCTCGCCGAGGCGGGGGCTCTCGAGGAGGCGAAGGTTCTTCTTCCCGGCCAGCAGTTCGCGGGCCTCGGGCAGGTAGGCCGGAGCGATGACGCACTCGAGGAACAGGCCGGCGAGCTCCTTCGCCGCGGCCGCATCCACCGCGCGGTTGAGGGCGACGATGCCGCCGAAGGCCGACACCGGGTCGCAGTCGCGGGCCAGCGCGAAGGCCTCGGCCGCCGTCGCGGCGACGGCCACCCCGCTCGGGGTGTTGTGCTTGATGACCACGCAGGCCGTGGCGTCGTACTCCTTCACGGCGGCCAGCGCGGCCTCGAGGTCGAGGAGGTTGTTGTAGGAGAGCTCCTTGCCCCCCAGGACGCGGGCGAAGGCGACGGTGGGCTCCTCGGGCTCCCGCGGGGCCCGGTAGAAGGCTCCGGCCTGGTGCGGGTTCTCCCCGTAGCGGAGATCCTGCACCTTGCTCCAGGTGGCGGCGATGGTGCCGGGGAAGTGGGCCGGGGCGGCGTCCGGGGTGGCGCGCGCGGTGAGGTACTCGGAGATGGCGGCGTCGTAGGCGGCCGTGTGGGCGAAGGCCTTCTTCATGAGGTCGAAGCGGGTGGCGTCGGAGAGGGAACCGGTCGCCTCGATCTCGCCGGCCACCTTCTCGTAGTCGGCCGGGTCGACCACCACGCCCACGTGGGCCGAGTTCTTGGCCGAGCTGCGCACCATGGCCGGCCCGCCGATGTCGATCTCCTCGACCACGTCGGGGAAGGGCTTGCCGGCGGCGACCGCCTCGCGGAACGGGTACAGGTTCACCACCACGAGGTCGATGGGGGGGATGTCCCGGGCCTTCACGTCGGCCTCGTCCGAGGCGAGGCCGCGCCGGAAGAGGATGCCGCCGTGCACGCGGGGGTGGAGGGTCTTCACCCGGCCGCCGAGGATCTCGGGGGCGGCGGTGTAGGTTCCCACCGGGGTGACCGGGAGACCGGCCTCGGCGAGGGCCTTCTGGGTCCCGCCGGTGGACAGGAGCTCGACCCCCTTCGCGGCGAGCCGCCGGGCGAAGGGCACGAGCCCGGACTTGTCGGAGACGGACAGGAGCGCGCGGCGAACGGCCAAGGGACACCTCCGGAACGGGGGCGTCCCTTCTAGCCCTGGCCGGCCGGGACTTCAAGCGCGCCGGGGCGCGCCGGCCTACTTGTCGAAGTCGTTCCCGAGGCGGGAACGGGGTTCGTCCTCGGCCATGGCCCGGAGCTTGAGGAGGCCGCGGGTCTCCACCTGCCGGATGCGCTCGCGGGTGAGGTTCATGATGGCCCCCACCTCCTCGAGGGTGATGCCCCCCCGGTCGGCGACGTCGAGCGCACAGGTCTCCGCCATCTCCCAGATCTCCTTCTCCGGGAAGTTGAGCTTGATGGAGCCGGTGGACGGGTTCACGTCCAGGTAGAGGTGGTGCTTGCAGGAGATGAACATGCACGGCCGGGCACCGGTCGCGCAGTCGGCGCGGGAGCGGGGACGCTGGGCGTCGACCTCCCGGATGATCTCCTCGACCTCCGGATCGATGACCCCGAGGGCCCGCTGCCGCCGCAGCTCGCGGGCGATCTCCTTGCGGGACATGGTTCGGGACCGCCGTCGTCCGCGCGGCTCCGATCCTTCCTCGCCCTCGGGCCCAACGTCGCCCGCCGGTCCCACCGGCTCTATCGAGGGATCGTCCACCGGATCCGGTTGCTCGCTCCGCCTCGCCTCGTTCATCACGCCGCCTCCCGTCCCCATCCGACCCGGCGCCCGCCCCTGGGGGGGCGCCCTCGCGGATGCTCAGCCTGCCTGCTGCACGTCCTGCCTCACCGTCGCCACGCGTCCGCCCACCTTCTCGATGCGCCGGAGCGCCTGCCGGACCTCGCGCTGCGCCAGGCCCAGCTCGCCCTCCATCTCGCGGCGGTGCGGGTGGGCCCGCGCCTTCCGCGACAGCTCGGCGAGGAGCGCGGCGAATCCGTGCTCCACGTCCCGGAGCTGGTTCTTCACTCCGACGAAGCTTCCCCGGATGTCCTCGAGGGTCATGCCCTCGGCCATCATTCGCTTGATGAGGTTGATGCGCCGGACCACGTCGACCGGGTAGAGCCCGGTGGAGCCCGTGTGCTTGCCCTTGCGCCCCACCCGGCGGCTGCGGGGCAGGAGCCCGACCTGGACGTACTTCCGGAAGGTCGACTCCGACAGGCGCGCGCCCCGCGACTCGAAGATCCGCACCACCTCACGGCTGGTGATGCCTCCGGCCCGCTCTCGCTCGAGCCGTCCGACCTCGCTCTGGGGAACCAAGAAGTCCATTCAAAATCCCGTTCTGCAAATCCTGGCGAAAAAGTATTCCATTCAGTGGATCCCGTCAACGCCCCCATGAACAAGGGACATCGACGACGGGACGGACGGGGGCCGGGCGACCGGGAAGCCGGCCGCTTCAACCAGGGGAGGAGGGGGAACGGACTACGGGTTCAGCGGGACCTCGATGCGCAGCCGCTCGCCGGCGCGCACGTCGGCTTCCCGCTCGACCGCTCCCCGGGTGGGGTGGACGAGCCGGAGGCGGTGACGCCCCGCGGCAAGCCGTAGCTCGCGCGGCGTGAAGCCCTCGACGCGCCCGTCGAGCTGGATCTCCGCCCAGGGCAAGGCGTTCACGAAGAGGATGCCCTCGCCGCTCGACGCGGGCGGGAGCTCGAGCCCCTCGAGCGCATCGGCAGCGGCGAGGACGCCCGGGCGGCCCGCTGGCGGCACGACGGGGCGGGGCGCGGGGACCTTCTTCCCCTCCCCTCCCCTGCCGGTCGGTGCCGGGGTCGGTGCCTGTGCCGGTGCCGTGACCGGGGGCGCTGGATTCGCGGCAACGGTGTCCGCCTGCGCCTGGACGGGCTGCGCCGGCGGGGGAGCGGCTGCGGCCGGCGCCGGGCCCGCGGGTGCGACGGCCGCCGCGGGAGGCG
>CAIVAR010000004.1 GCA_903904005.1 uncultured Anaeromyxobacter sp. | reverse complement strand
GGAGCCGGCCCACAATCCCCGGGCGCACGGAGGACAGCCTACCGTTGCTCCCTTCCGGGCCTGGCGGGGTTCGACTGAACCCACGTCGCCCGAGGATTCTGGACCGGCTCCTTCTCGACTGGCGGAGAGGGTGGGATTTGAACCCACGGTCCACCTTTTGGGCGGACAAACGATTTCCAGTCGTTCACCTTCGGCCGCTCGGTCACCTCTCCAGTTCGATAACAGCAATTCGATGCGGAGAGCGTGGGATTCGAACCCACGGTACCGTTACCGGTACACCTGATTTCGAGTCAGGCGCCTTCGACCAGCTCGGCCAGCTCTCCGCGGGCGGATCTAACCGATTTCCCCCCCGGAGCCAAGCTCGGAGGAACCGGAATTTTCCCCGGCGGCGCCAGCGCTTGCCCGGCGGAGCCGGAAGAAGGCACGGAGCTGGGCCCCGCACTCGTCGGCCCGGAGCCCCCGGTCGACCGGGAAGCGGTGGTTCAGGCGGGGGTCCGCGGAGAGATCCATGAGCGACCCCACCGCTCCCGCCTTGGGGTCAGGGGCGCCGAAGACCAGCCGGTCGACCCGGGCGAGGACGAGCGCCCCGGCGCACATGGCGCAGGGCTCCAGGGTGACCACCAGGGTGACGCCGGTGAGGCGCCAGCGCCCCAGGGTCCGAGCGGCATCCCGCAGCGCGATGAGCTCGGCGTGGGCGCAGGGGTCGCGGTCCTCCTCCCGCCGGTTGCGCCCCCGGCCGACCACCTTGCTGTCGAGGACGGCCACCGCACCCACCGGGACCTCGCCGGCGCGGGCCGCCTCGTCGGCGAGCACGAGCGCCTCCCGCATGGCGCCGTCGAAGGGGTGCGGACCGGTCCCGGGGCTCACGGCGCGGGCACTCCCGCCGCCCGCTCGGGCAGGAGCAGCTCGGGGTGATCGGCGCAGTCGAGGCCGCAGGCCCGGCAGCTCGAGAGGTCGCACTTCGGCGTGACCCGGGCCCCCACCCCGCGCCGGTACTCGCGGGAGAGGAAGGACTTCTCGAGCCCGTGGTCGATGAAGTCCCAGGGCAGCCGTTCCCCGTGCCCTACCTCCCGGGTGACGAAGAACTCCGGGTCGTGGGGCCAGCCGGCGAGGGCACGCTGCACGCTGCCGTCGGTCTCGAGGAGCGCCCGCTCGAGCAGGTCGGCCACGCGCCGGTCGCCGCGGGAGAGCAGCGTCTGGACGTAGGCCTCGCGCGGGCTCATGAACTCCACCTCGATGCCCTGCGGACGCAGCCGCTTCTCGAGGATGCGCCGCTTCCCGGCCAGGCAGGCGGCGTCGTGCATGGGGGCCCACTGGAAAGGGGTCCAGGGCTTGGGGATGAACGGATTCACCGAGAGCGTGATGCGTCCCATCTTGCCGGTGACCTTGGCCCGGGGCTTCATCACCTCGTCGCGGATGCGCAGTGCGATGACCGCCATGCCGTCGACGTCGGCGTCGGTCTCGGTGGGCAGGCCGCACAGGAAGTAGAGCTTCACGTGGCGCATGCCCTGGTCGATGGCGGCGTGGGCGGCCTCGATGATCCGGTCGTCGGAGAAGTCCTTGTTCACCACCTTGCGCATCCGGTCGGTGCCGGCCTCGGGCGCGATGGTGATGGAGCGCTCGCCCCCCGCCGCCATGCGGCCGGCCAGCTCCGGGGTGATGGCGTCGACGCGCAGGGAGGACGGGCTGAAGGTGCCCCCCTCCTCACCGATGAAGCAGGTGAGCGGGTCGAGGCCGGTGTAGTCGCTGGTGTCGGGGCCGACGAGTCCGATGCGCAGCCCCATGCCGATGCCCTTCCTGACCTCGCCGCGCAGCACCTCGAGGTCCACCTCGCGGTAGGGGCGCTGCACGAAACCGGCGGCGCAGAAGCGGCAGCCCCACAGGCAGCCGCGCGCCACCTCGGTGAGGAAGAGGTCGCCGAACTGGGCGCCGGGGGTCTCGACCACCCGGCTGGTGGGGACGTTCTTCAGGTCGGGCACGTAGAGCCGCTTCACGAGGGGGGAGGCCCCATCCCTGGGCTCGAAGCGGGTGACCCACTGCCCGCCGGCATCCCGGGTGTCGGCGTAGGCGACGTCGTAGAGCGACGGGACGTAGGCCCCGGGCACCCGGGCGAGCGCCCGCAGCGCCTCGACCCGGCCGGCCCTGGCCTCGGGGCGGCGCAGGGCTGCGAAGAAGGAGGGCAAGAGCTCCTCCCCCTCCCCCACCAGGAACAGGTCGAAGAACGGGGCGATGGGCTCGGGGTTGATCTGGACGGCGATGCCGCCCGCCAGGACGAGCGGGAAGCGCTCGTCCCGGTCGGCGGCGCGCAGGGGTATCCCCGACCGGCGCAGCACGTCGAGGACGTTGACGTAGTCGTCCTCGAAGGAGAGGGAGAAGGCCACCACGTCGAAATCCCGCAGGGGACGGCCCGATTCGACGGTTCGGGGCTCCTCGGCCGGGTCCTCGGGCAGGAAGGCCCGCTCGCAGAGGACGTCCGACTCGGCGTTGGCGATCCGGTAGACGGCGTGCAATCCCAGGTTGGCCATTCCCAGGCGCCAGGCGTTCGGGTACACGAGCGCCACGCCCAGGCGACCACCTGGGTCCTTCCGGACCGCTCCGCGCTCGATTCCTGGTTGCACCATCCGATGCGCTACTTAACCCCGGTGGTAGAATCCCGCCTTCCCTCTCCGCACGGAATCCGATGACCCTCGCCCTGCCCCTCGCGCTCTCCCTGCTGCTCTCCGCTCCACCCGCCCGCGTCCCGGCCGTCGACTGGTCGAAGATCCCCGACACGGTGGGGGTCTCGGCGCTCACGCCGCCGCAGAAGGACGTCCTCGCCCGGGTGCTCGCCGACGAGGTCTGCTACTGCGGCTGCCCCCACACCCTGCTCGGCTGCCTCACGGAGCACAAGGACTGCAGCCACGCCCCGCGGATGGCGGCGCTGGCCGCCCGGCTCGCCGGAATGGGGCTCTCCTCCAACGAGATCCTCAAGACCCTCACCGAGTACTACGCCTCCTTCGACCGGCAGAAGCGGGCACGCTTCGACATCGGCGCGCTCGGCAAGCCGCTCGGTGAGCCCAAGGCGCAGGTCACCTTCCTCGAGTTCGCCGACTTCGAGTGCCCCTTCTGCCAGCAGCTCCGGCCCAAGCTGGAGGCCTTCGTGAAACGCTACCCGGGACGGGTGAAGCTGGTGTTCCGCCCCTTCCCCATCCCCGGCCACCCGCACGCCGAGACGGCCGCCGAGGCGGTCGAATGGGCCCGCGACCAGGGCATCTTCTGGCCGTTCCACGACGGCATGTTCGACAACCCGAAGCTGCTCGACACCGACTCGCTGGTGGCGCTCGCCGACCGGCTCGGCAAGGACGGGGAGAACCTGCGCCAGGCGCTCGCCGACCGGAAGTACCGGGACCGGGTCCAGTCCGGGCTCGTCGAGGGTCGGCGCGCCGGCGTCGTCGGCACCCCGACCATCTTCATCAACGGGCGGCGGCACGTCATCCCCGACTACTCCGACACGGTCCTCGAGTTCATCCTCGAGGACGAGGAGCAGTGGATGAAGAGCGGGTGGAAGGACTAGCGATCCACCCGATGCGCCGCTTCCTTCTCATCGACGCCCACGGCCGGGTTGCCACGCGGGCCGACGACGTCCGGCGCGAGCTGGCCGATCGCGCGGGGACGTTCGAGCTGCTCCCGTCGGCCCCCGACCTGCTCCTCGCGGTGCGGGTCCCGGCCTTCGGCGGCCCCTCGCCGGCGCCGGGGGCGACGCTCGCCGGCGACCTGGCGGCCTTCCCGCTCGCCGACTTCATGGGGTTCGTCCACCAGGCCCGCATGACCGGCACCCTCACGGTGCTGGCCGGCGGGGGCGCCCGTGCGGTCTCGTTCAAGGAGGGGCGGGTCGCCGGATCGTCATCCCAGATCCGGGGCGAACGGTCCGCCGAGGTGGCCCTGCGGCTCGGCTTCCCCGCCGAGGAGGGGCTGCCGCCGAACGAGCGCTGGCGGGTGGCCCGCGAGCAGGTCACCGCCATCTTCCACGCCATCCTCACTGCCCGTGAAGGAGTCTTCTACCTGGTGCAGGGGGAGGACGAGCCGGCCGGGCCGGCGCTGTCGCTCGACACCCAGGCCGTGCTCATGGACGCGGTCCGGCGCATCGACGAGATGGAGCTCTTCCGGGGGCGCATCCCGGGCGGCGAGTACTTCCTGCGCCGGCGGGACCCGCGGGAGCCGGTGGCGCTCGAGCCGGAGGAGGAGCGGCTGCTCGCCCTCGTCGACGGGCGGCGCCGGGTGCTCGACCTGGCCCGCGAGGCCCACCTCTCCGAGTTCGACGCCACCAAGATCCTCTACCGTCTGGCCGAGGCCGGCTACCTGGAGGCCACCCACGAGAGCCTGGCGAGCGGCGCCTCGGCCGACCGGTCGCGGGCGGTTCTCGCCGGGATGAACGAGGTGTTCCGGGAGGTGGTCCGCGCCGTGGGGACGCACGGCGCCACCGCGCCGGTCCTCTCCGACGCGACCGCCTTCCTGGCCGACGCCTCCTCCCGCTACGCCTCGCTGTGGCGGGGGATCACGCCCGAGCCCGACGGCGCGCTCGACGAGGACCGGGTGCTCGTGGCGCTGGCCGCGCTCGACGGGCGCGAGGCCGGCAAGCTCGACCCGCGCGGCGACCGGCCGCGCATCCTGCTCGCCGCGCTGCGCGAGCTCATGTTCTTCTACCTCTTCCAGGCCGGGGAGCGGCTCCCCCGCGACGTCGACGAGGCCATTTCACAGTCCGTGAAACGGCGGCTGGAGGAGGTCGAATCGGCGGTGGCGCCCCGGTGATCGGGCTCCCGGCGACCGGGGCGGCACCCCTTCCCCTCGTCACCGCCGACCTGCCCGGCTCGGGCGGGTCGATCAAGGCGAGCCCCGAGGACTTCCGGGTCGACGAGATCCCCGCCTACGCCCCCTGCGGCGAGGGGCCCCACCTCTGGCTGCTGGTCGAGAAGCGGGGGCGCACCACCCGGGACGTGGTGCGGGAGGCGGCGAAGCTCCTCCGGGTGCAGGAGCGGGACGTGGGCGTGGCGGGGCTGAAGGACCGGCACGCGGTGACCGTGCAGTGGCTCTCCTTCCCGGTGGCGAAGGGGCCCGACCCGGCGACGCTCGCCGGCGAGGGATGGCGGGTGCTCACCGCCTCGCGCCACGGCAACAAGCTCCGCACCGGCCACTCCCGCGGGAACCGCTTCGGGATCGTGGTGCGCGGGGGCGATCTCGACCGGGCCCGGGCCGCCGCGGATGCCCTCGCCCTGCGCGGCCTCCCCAACTTCTTCGGGGCCCAGCGCTTCGGCGCCGACGGACGCAACGCCGACCTGGGTCGCGCGATCCTGAAAGGCGCCGGCGACCCGGAGGCGCGCCGGGCCTCACGGGATCGTTTCCTGCGCCGGCTGTCGCTCTCGGCCTGGCAGTCGATGCTCTTCAACCGCTGGCTCGGGGAGCGGATGGCCGACGGGCTCTTCGCGCGGGCCATCCCGGGCGACGTCATGAAGAAGCTCGACTCGGGAGGGATCTTCTCCTGCGACGATCCCGCCGTGGACCAGCCTCGGGTGGACCGGTTCGAGATCTCCCCGGCCGGCCCGATGTTCGGCCATGCGCTGAAACCGGCCGGAGGCGAGGCGGGGGAGCGGGAGGCTCGGGTGCTGGCGGCCGACGGGCTCACCGCGGCCGACCTGGCCCGCGGCGGGGGCGAGGCCGAGGGCACGCGCCGCGCCGCGCGCATCCCGGTGTCGGTGGCGCTCGAGCCGGTGGACGGCGGCTACCGGGCGAGCTTCGAGCTTCCGCGCGGGTCGTACGCCACGGTGGTGATGGGGGAGCTCACCCGGTCGGAGGCGGAGCTGGGGGAGGCGGGGGAGTAAAGGAAGTCGGTTTCCGTCAGAGGATTGCCTCGAGCCCCTTGCGACGGATGACGTTGAGCAGCGCCAGGGCCGGCCCCCTGAGCTGCTTGGTGCCCCGCTCCAGCTGCGAAACGTAGCCCACGGTCAGGTTGAGATACCGGGCAAGCGCCGCCTGGCTCAGGTTCTCTCGCGCGCGCAGCGTGCGGATCTCCGCCGGGCTGATCGGCTCGGCCGTGGTCAGCGTCCTGTCGCGAAGGTGGCGTGCGGTGATCTTGCCGTGCGCGTCGTCGCCCGTGATGCCGACACGTCGCAGATCGTCCGCCATGTCGACGATGGCCGAGCCGAGCCGGCTAGTTGTCTTCTTCTTCAAGGTCGACCTCCTGAAGGACGCCAGCGGCGAGGGTGTGGGGGCACGGGGTCGGTCAGCGTGCGGTCGGCCCGTACGGGTCGAGGAGGTCGCTCCCGGGCGGGGTGCGGGCGGGGCGGGGACGCGCGGCCCGGGGCGGAGGCGGCGCCGCGGCGGAGACCGATGGCGGCGGGTCGCTGGGCCCCGGGACCGCCTCGGGCGTGGCCGGCTGGGAGGCCGGAACCGCGACAGGGGGTGCCTGCACGGCCGCCTGGACGGCCGGAGCCGCCTCGGGGGCCCCGTCCCCCCGGCGCCCGGCCAGCACCGCCACAATGCCGGAGAGCAGCGCCACGAAGAGGAGCCCGAGCACCGCCGCGAGCGCGAGCTGCGACCTCCGCCGGCTCACCACCTCCACCTCGGAGCGGGTGTCCCGCCTCACCCGGGTGGACGGACGGGCCGGGAGCGGGTCCGGCACCGGCGGCGCCAGGTCCCGCAGCGGCAGCGTGTCCCCGAGCGGCAAGGTTCCCCCGCGCGAGGAGGCCCGCGCCGCCAGCCGGTCGGTGTTGCGCCCGGTGAGGAGCGGCGAGACGGCCGTGCCGAAGACCGGCCCACGCAGCAACTCGAGGTCGCCCGTCGGCAGCCGGGTGAGCTCGCCGGCGAGCTCCTCCATCGACTGCTGCCGCCCCTCCGGCCGCTTCACCAGGGCCCGCAGGACGATCTGCTCCACCTCGACCGGCAACTCGGGGCGCAGCCGGCGCGGGGGGAGCGGCGGGTCGCTCTGGTGCTTCATGAGGGTGGCGAGCGGGGTGTCGCCGTCGAAGGGGAGGATGCCGGTCAGGGTCTCGTAGGCGAGCACCCCGAAGGCGTAGACGTCGGAGCGGTGGTCGATGGCATTCGCCGACGCCTGCTCGGGCGACATGTACTCGGGCGTCCCGATGATGGAGCCGACCCGGGTGAGCCGCTTCGCCTCCGGCGCCCCCGGCCCCTTGGCGATGCCGAAGTCGAGCACCTTCACGAAGTCGCTGCCGTCGTTCCGGCGGAGGATGAAGACGTTCTCGGGCTTCAGGTCCCGGTGGACGATGCCGCGCTGGTGGGCCGCCCCGAGGGCCCGGCAGATCTGCAGGAAGATGGGGACCGCCCGGGCGAGTGGCAGCGCCCCGTCCCGATGGAGGATGCGCGCCAGGCTCTCGCCGTCGAGGGCCTCCATGACGAAGTAGGCCTCCCCTTCCGGGGTGTGCCCGAAGTCGAAGACCTCGACGATGTTCTCCTGCCCGATCTGGCTCGCCGCCCGGGCCTCGTGCTGGAACCGATCGACCAGCTCGGCGTCGTGGGAGTACTCCGGGCGCAGCACCTTCACGGCCATCCGCTTGCCGAGGGTGACGTGCTCGGCCAGGTAGATGCTCCCCATGCCCCCCTGTCCCAGGCGGGAGAGCACCCGGTACCGGTCTCCGAGGACCCGGCCGACGAGGTCGTGGGGGGGGGCGGTCATGTGGGGCGAACAGGCATGCGCGGCGGGCGCCGAATTCGGCTAAGCTATCACAACCTGCCGGAAGTCCGGGCGAAAGTGGGGAACGGGTGTCGGAGCTCTTCGTCGTGAACGGAATCTGCGGGGGGACGGTCTTCTTCCTCCCCGACGTGCCGACGGTGCTCGGCCGTTCCGCCGAGTGCCAGGTCCAGATCGCCGACCCCTGGATCTCGAGCATGCACGCCATGTTCGAGAAGCGCGGCGCCGAGCTCTGGCTGGTGGATCTCGAGAGCCGCAACGGAACCTGGGTGAACGAGCAGAAGGTCCGGGAGGCCCCGCTCGCCCCCGGCTACCGGCTGCGCTTCGGGAAGACCGAGGTCGAGCTGCGCCAGGGGCTCACCCCCCGGCCGCTCCAGCCCCTGCTCGCCGAGAGCGGCACCATCGTTCGATACCTGGCCGACATGCAGGCCGAGGAGCGGGCCGCCCGGGAGCCGGAGTCGGCCACGGCCCGGCGCGACACCGACCCGAGCACCCGGCGCACCACCAACCGCGGCCCGGGGGTGCGCCGCCAGGTCGCCATCGTGAACGACATCGGGCGGGCCCTCGTCGACGCCCCGGACCTCGACACGGCGCTCGCCCGCATCCTCCACACCGTGGCCACCGCCGTCCGGGCCGAGCGCTCGACGCTGCTCCTCATGGGCGAGTCGGGGCACATGCAGCCGCGCGCCACCGAGCCGCCCGGCTCCCCGCCGCGCGTCTCCGAGACGGTGGTCACCGCCGCGGCCAAGGGGCGGGCCGGTCTCCTCACCATCGACGCCCAGCAGGACCTGCGCTTCACCGGGAGCAAGTCGATCGTCGCGCAGGGGATCCGCTCCTGCCTCTGCGTCCCGGTCTGGGCCGACAACCGCATCCTCGGCATGGTGGTGATGGACCGCGGCTTCGTCGACCCCTTCACCGCCGACGACCTCGAGCTCACCACGCTGGTCGGCTACCAGGCGGCGCTGGCCATCGAGCGGGCCCGCTTCCTCACCGGGCTCGCGCAGGCGGAGGAGGAACGGCTGCGCCTCGCCCGCCATTTCTCGCCCGACGTGTCGACGCTGGTCGTGGCCCAGGAGCAGGCCGGTCACACGCCGCTCGCTCCCCAGGCCCGTGACGACGTCACGGTGCTCTTCGCCGATGTGCAGGGGTTCTCCGGGCTCGTCGAGCGGCTCCATCCTCCCGAGCTCGCCGCCCTGCTCGACGACTTCGACCGGCAGATGGCGGAGGCGATCTTCGCGGAGCAGGGCACGCTCGACAAGATGGTCTCGGACGGCGTCATGGCGGTCTTCGGCGCCCCGGTCCCCATGGCCGACGGCGCCACCCGGGCGCTGCGCTGCGCCTGGCGCATGCTCGAGCGGGTGAAACAGACCAACCTCACCCTCCCCGCAGACCGGCGCTTCGACATCCGGATCGGCGTGAACACCGGCAGCGTCGTGGCCGGGACGTTCGGGCCGCCCGGCCGGAGCGAGTTCACCGTGCTCGGCGACACCGTGAGCGCGGCGGCCCGGATCGAGGCCATGGCCGCCCCGGGGAGCATCTACGTGGGTCGGGAGACCGCGCGCCAGGCGGCGGGCTCCTTCGCCTTCCAGGACCTCGGACGGCGCGTCCCGCGCGGCGTCTCCCCCCCGGTGGATGTCCTCCGGGTGACGGGGCCCGCCGGCGCCGCCTGAGGCCGTTCCCGCCGCTTGCCGGGGCGGGCCGTTTGCCGTAGACCCGAAGACCGGAGGTCGGAACAGCGGATGCAGCTGACGGTACGCGACGCAGCACGTCTCCTCGGCGTCTCCGAGCAGGTCCTGGAGCGCTGGGTGAGGAAGGGGGAGCTGCCGGCCCAGCTGGTCGACGACCGCTACCGGTTCAACCGCATCGAGCTGCTCGAGTGGGCCGCGCAGCGCAAGATGCCGGTATCCGCCGAGATCCTCGAGGAGCCGGGTCTCGCGCAGCGCGCGCTGCCTCCCCTCTCCCAGGCGGTCCGGGCGGGCGGCATCCACCGGGGGCTGCCCGGCGGCGACAAGGAGGCCTTGCTGCGGGCCATGATCGACCGGCTGCCCGCCACCCGCGGCTTCGACCGGGAATTCCTCTTCCGGATGGTGCTCGCCCGCGAGCACCTGGGCTCGACCTCGCTCGGGAACGGCATCGCCATCCCCCACCCCCGCGAGCCCATCGTGCTGCGGGTCGACCAGCCGGTGGTGGCCATCTACTTCCCCGAGCCCCCGGTCGCCTTCGGCCCCGGGCCGGCGGTCCACACGCTCTGCCTCCTCGTCTCCCCCTCCACGCGCGCCCACCTCCACGGCCTCGCCTCGCTGGCGACGGCGCTGCGGGACCCGGACGTGGCGGCGACGCTCGCCTCCCGGGCCCCCGACGCGGAGATCCTGGCCGCCATCGAGCGGGTCGAGGCTTCGCTCGCAACCGCCCGGGAAGACGGCACGGCGCGGAGAGACGGCGCGTGATCCCCTACCTGGCGGCACTCGGGCTGCTCGCCGCCGGGGCCCTGGCCGGGCCGCTCCTCGCCCGGAGGCCGGCGCTGGCGCTCCGGGCCGGCTCCTGGCTCGCGGTGGCGGGGAGCGTGGTGGGGCTCGCGGCGGTGGTCCCCTTCCTCCTCGGCGCCCCGGCCGCCGAACTCGTCCTCCCCTGGTCGGAGCCGCTCGGCGCCTTCCACCTGCGGCTCGACCCGCTCTCCGCCTTCTTCGAGGCGGCGCTCTTCGCGGTGGCCATCCCCGCCTCGGCCTTCGGCGCAAGCTACATGAAGCCGCAGGTCGGGCGGCGGCCGCTCGGCGGGTTCGTGCTGGCCTACGGCCTGCTGCTCGTCGCCATCTCGCTCGTCCTCTCCGCGGCCGACGGCGTGCTCTTCCTCGTGGCCTGGGAGGTGATGACCATCGCCTCCTTCGTGCTCGTCACCTTCGACGACGAGAAGGTGCAGGTCCGCCGCGCCGGCTTCGTCTTCCTCGTCGCGTCGCACGTGGGCACGGCCTTCCTCTTCGCCCTCTTCCTGCTCCTCGGCCGCGCGGCCGGCGGCTTCGACTTCGTGCGCTTCGAGGCGCTGCGGGGGGCGGTGGCGGCGCCCGGGCTGCTCTTCGCGCTCGGCCTGGTCGGGTTCGGCACCAAGGCGGGGCTCGTGCCCCTGCACGTGTGGCTCCCGGAGGCCCACCCGGCCGCCCCGAGCCACGTCTCGGCGCTCCTCTCCGCGGTGATGATCAAGACCGGCGTGTACGGGCTGCTCCGGCTGCTCGGCTTCCTCCCCGTGCTCGGCGTGGGGCACGGGCTCTTGCTCGGGGCCATCGGTCTCGGGAGCGCCTTCTTCGCCATCACGCTCACGCTCGGGCAGGGAGATCTGAAGAAGGCGCTCGCCTACTCGAGCGTGGAGAACGTGGGTCTCATCCTGCTCGGCGTGGGGCTCGCGGTGGTGGCGGGCGCGTCCGGCAACCCGACCGTGGCGGCGCTGGGGATGGGGGGCGCCCTCTTCCACGTCTGGAACCACGCCCTCATGAAGGGGCTCGCCTTCCTGGGCGCAGGCACGCTGGTCCACGCCGCCCACTCCCAGGATCTGGAGAAGATGGGCGGGCTGCTCGCGCGCCTGCCCGCCACCGGCGCCCTCTTCCTCGTGGGCATGGCCTCGCTCGCGGCGCTGCCTCCCCTCTCCGGCTTCGCCTCCGAGTGGCTGCTCTACCTGGGGCTCCTCTCCGCGGCCGGAAACGCGACCGGATCGGGGCCGCTGCTCGGCTACCTCGCGGTGGCCGTGCTGGCGCTCGTGGGGGCCATCGCCGCCATCTCCTTCACCCGCATCGCCGGTGTGGCGCTGCTCGGCGCGCCGCGCAGCCCGGAGGCCGCCCGGGCCCACGAGGGCGGGGCGTCGAGCTGGGGGCCGCTGGCTCTGCTGGCGGCGGGGTGCGTGTTCTTCGGACTCTTCCCGGCCGTGCCGCTGCGGCTGGTCGCGCCGGTGGCGGTCCAGCTGGGTGCGGTGGAGGCGGTGCGGGTGCTGGCGCCGGCCGCGGCGCTGGCCGAGGCGCCACGGCTGGTGATCGGGTTGCTCATCGCGATCGCCGTCGGGCTGGTCGCGTTGCGTCGCCGCCTGGGAAGCGGCGGCGCCGATGCGGAGACATGGGGCTGCGGCTTCACCGCCCCCACCTCGCGCATGGAGTACACGGCGAGTTCCTACTCCCAGCTCGTGCTGCGCTCCGGGCTCGTCCCGCGCCCGCTCCGGCCGCGGGTCCACGTGCAGGCCCCCCGCGGCCTCTTCCCCCGGAAGGGGTCCTTCCGCACCGACGCGCAGGAACCGGCCCGGACCTGGCTCTTCGACCCCCTCTTCCGCGTGCTGGGCGACCGGATGAGCCGGCTGCGCCGGTTCCAGGCCGGGCGTCTCAACCTCCAGCTCCTCTACACGCTCGTCACGCTGGTGGTGCTGCTCGCCCTGATGGCGCTCGGAGGGCGCTTCCCGTGACCGCCTCGCTCGCGCTCCTGGCGGCGGCCCTCGCGACGGCCAGCGGGCTCCCCGGGCTCGCGCTGCGCGGGCGACCGGTCCTGGGGCAGCGGCTCTCGGCCGGCCTCCTCTGCCTCGCCGCGGCCATCGGGATCGGCGCCGCGCTCCCGGTGCTCGCCGGCGCCCCGGCCTCGACGATTCACCTTCCGTGGACCCAGCCGCTCGCCTCGCTCTCCATCCGGCTCGACGCCCTCTCGGCCCTCTTCCTCCTCCCCATCCTGGCCGTCCCGGCGCTCGGCGCGGTCTACGGCCTCGGCTACTGGCCGCAGGAGGAGCTCGGAGCGCGCGCCATCCGGCTGCAGCTCTGGTTCGGGGTGGTGACCGGCTCCATGGCGGTGGTCTGCCTGGCCGGGAACGCGCTCCTCTTCCTCTTCGCCTGGGAGGTGATGGCGCTCGGCGGCTTCTTCCTCGTCCGCTCCGAGCCGGACCGGCGGGACGCGCAGAAGGCCTCCTGGGTCTACCTCGCCGCCGCCCACGTCGGCACCTTCGCCATCTTCGCCTTCTTCGCGGCGGTCGGCGGCGCCCGCGGCAGCTTCGACTTCTCGGCCTGGTCCGGGCTCCCCGCGCGCGGCGCGGCGGCCGGGTGGCTGGCGCTGCTCGCGCTGGTGGGGTTCGGGCTCAAGGCCGGGCTCGTTCCGCTCCACTTCTGGCTGCCCGGCGCCCACGCCGCCGCCCCCAGCCACGTCTCGGCGCTGATGTCGGGGGTGCTCCTCAAGACCGGCATCTACGGCCTGTTCCGCACCGCCTCCTTCTTCGAGCCCCCGCCCGCCTCCTGGGGCGCCGTGCTCATGGTGCTCGGCGCCGTCTCGGGGGTGCTCGGGGTGGCGCTCGCGCTCGCGCAGCACGACCTCAAGCGGCTGCTCGCCTACCACTCGGTGGAGAACATCGGGATCATCACCCTGGGGATGGGGATCGCCATGCTGGGCCGCGCGCGGGGGGAGCCGGGGCTGGTGCTCCTCGGCTTCGCCGGCGCCGCGCTCCACGTGGTGAACCACGCCCTCTTCAAGTCGCTCCTCTTCCTCGGCGCGGGCTCGGTGCAGCACGCCACCGGGACCCGCGACATCGAGCGACTGGGCGGCCTCGCCCGGGCCATGCCCTTCACCGCCGGCCTCTTCCTGGTGGGGGCGGCGGCCATCAGCGGGCTGCCGCCGCTCAACGGCTTCGTCTCGGAGTGGTTCGTGGCCCTCGGCGCGCTGCGGGCCCTCGAGCTTCCCCTCCTCGACCGGGCCTCCTTCGCCGTCCTGGTGCTGCCGGTGCTGGGGCTCATCGGGGCGCTCGCAGCGGCCTGCTTCGTGAAGGTGCAGGGGACGGTCTTCCTGGGGAACCCGCGCACGCCGGATGCCGCGCGGGCCGGGGAGTCGCCGCGGCTCATGCTCCTGCCGATGGCGGTGCTCGCCGCGGCCTGTACGGCCATCGGTCTGTTGCCCGCGCTCGTCGTCGCGCCGCTCGCCCGCGGGGCGGCGGCCTGGTCGGGGATGCCCGTGTCGTCGTTCGCGGTCCCCGCCCAGGCGGCGACCGTGTCGGCGACGTGGGTGACGGGCGTGGCCTTCGTGCTCGTCGCGGCGGTGACCGCGCTGTGGCTCCTGCGCCGCCGGCTTGGCGCCGGCGTTGCTGGGGAAACCTGGGGCTGCGGCTACGCGTACCCCACGCCCCGGATGGCCTACACGGGAAGTTCCTTCGCCCAGATCCTGACCCAGGGCTTCCGCTGGGTGCTCTTCCCGCGGATCCGCTTCAGCCCCCCGCGCGGCCTCTTCCCCAGCGGCGCCCGCTTCCACACCGAGTCGCGCGAGGCGGTGCTCGATCTGGCGCTGTTGCCCGCGGTGCGGGACTACATCACGGCCTCCTCCTGGGTTCGCCGCCTCATCGCCGGGAGGCTCCACCTCCAGGCGCTCCTCGTCCTGGCCACGCTCATCGCGATGCTCGCCTGGAGGCTCCTCTGGTGGTGACATGATCCTGCGCGTGCTCTTCCAGATCGGGCTGTTGCTCCTCCTGCCGCCGCTCCTCCTCGGGGTGGTGAACCGGGTGAAGGCCATCGCCGCCGGCCGCAAGGGGCCGCCGCTCCTCCAGCTCTACTTCGACCTCGCGAAGCTGCTGCAGAAGGGGGCGGTTTACAGCCGCACGACCACCTGGGTCTTCCGGGCGGGACCGGCGGTGGGGCTCGCCGCCATCGTCACGGCCGGGACGATGCTCCCGGTGGCCGGGCAGCCGGCCATCGTCTCCTTCGCCGGCGACTTCGTCCTCTTCGCCTACCTGCTCGCCCTGGCCCGCTTCGCCACCGCGCTCGC
>CAIVAR010000003.1 GCA_903904005.1 uncultured Anaeromyxobacter sp. | reverse complement strand
GGCGATCCGCTCGACCGCCCGGCCCTGACTCGCAGCGTCGAAGGCGTGATCGAACTGCTCGGCCGTGCCGAGGCGGACGGGATGAACATCTCCCGCATCGTGAAGGACCTCTCCGCCTTTGGACGCCCCGACACCAAGCGCGCTCCGGTCCGGCTCGCCGCCGTCGTCAGCTCGGCTATGCGGTGGCTCAGGGTATCGGTGGGAGACGACGCGACGATCCGCCTCGTGCTCGAGGAGACGCCCGAGGTGGTGGCCTCGGCGGGGCAACTGGAGCAGGTCGTCGTGAACCTGGTGACGAACGCCGCGCACGCCATCCCCGAGGGGCGGCGCGGGGAGATCACGATCCGGGCCGCCCCCGGGACCGAGGGGATGGCCCGGCTCGAGGTCTCCGACGACGGCGCCGGCATGACGCCCGAGATCATGGATCACGTCTTCGAGCCGTTTTTCACGACCAGGGACGCCGGAAGGGGATCTGGCCTTGGCCTCGCCATCTGCCACGCCATCGTGACCGCCCACGCCGGGACCATCGCCGTGGAGAGCGTGGTCGGGAAGGGCTCGACATTCCGGGTGGAGTTGCCTGTTGCAACGCATCACGAGTGCCTCGGCATGAAGGAGGCGCGTGGAGATGGAGCGTGAGAGGCCCGCTGGGGGGCGCATCCTGGTCGTGGACGACCACGAGAACCTCTGCTGGGTGCTCGCGAGGCTCCTTTCGGAACGGGGGCACGTGGTGCGAACCGCGCAGACCGGCGCTCAGGCCATCCGTGTGGCCTTGGACTTCGACTGCCAGGTCGCTATCGTGGACTACCGGCTTCCCGACACCACCGGTCTTGCACTCATTGCCCAGCTGAAATCCCAGAGGCCTGGCCTGCGCGCCATCTTCACAACGTCATACGGCAGTGCGGCGCTCCGTGACGAGGTTGGCAACGGTGGCCTCTTCGCCTACTTCGACAAGCCGTTCGTCAACACCGATATGATCGACGCAGTGGAGGCCGCGATCCTGGAATCGGTGACCCCGTGACAGCCATGGCGTCAATCGCTGCGACACCCTCGCGCTACACACACCCCGCCGACGCCCCTTTGTCCGGGGGCGCAAGTTCCGCCTAACGCACCCCCAGCGGGCGGGCCATCGCCAGGAAGTCGCGTGTCCTGGCCCCCTACATCCTGGACAGCAGCGCCTCCGCCCGGACGCCGAGCGCATTGGCGATCAACTCGATGGTCTCGAGCGGCGGCGAGCGCTGCCCATGCTCCAGCATGGAGACGTAGGAGTTGGAGACCCCCATCTTGTCGGCAAGGTCCTGCTGGGAGAGGTTTTTCCTCTTCCGGAGGATGCGGACGTTGGTCGCGAAGCGGGTCTGAAGGTTCATGACCGAAAGTCTGCCACTTCACCCAAAGATGAACAAACCCTCGAGGGGGGTCGGTGGTGGAGTGAAACGAGCGTCGGGAAGATCCCCGCACGCGTTACGGGCGGCCGAGTTGCTGTAGCTGGCGCCCATGGCTGCAGCGCCTGCCGAGGCATAACGCCTTCCTTCTTGGGTGTGAGCCCCCTCCGGGTCGCGCCGCTGCTCCTCATGCGTGCGCATCGTGGTGGGCAGGAAGTTGCTCACCCAGGGAGGCACCCGATGAAGTACCCCCTTCTCGTATCGGCCATCGTGGCATCTATCATCAGCGTGTCGCTCGCTGCATGCGGGAGCAGCAGCTCGCCCCCGGCTCCATCGCCCACGTTCACTGCGCTCCCCTACGCGGCCCCGGACTTCGCTTCCTCCTACGCCCTGGCCATGTCGCCCGACGGTCGGACCATCAGCGGGGCTAGCCTCGTCTCACAGTCCGAGACCGGACCAGTCATCTGGGTGAACGGAACGATCCAGGTGCTGCCTTTCATGGGACCTGAGACGACGCTCTCGCGAGCAGCCTTCGTGACCGGGATCTCGCCCAGCGGCGTGCTCGTGGGAAACCAGGGCTACGGGGACCTGGATCCGCTCGCCTACTACTACAAGAACTCCAGGTGGACCCTGATCCAGGACGAGGCCATCGACTCCGTCGCGATGACCGCGCCGGGTATATCGAATGACGGGAACGTGATCGTGGGAACGGCGTCCGGCTCCACCTCCCCGGTCGAGAAGCCGGTGAACGGCGGGTTTTACTTCGACATCTCTGCGAATCGGTACGTCGTCATTTCCTCCACGTTCACCGTAGACAAGGACTGCACATACGATACGGATTGCCTGATCCTGTTCATGGGGCTCACCGGTGACGGGAAGATCGCCGTCGGGGCGGACGTGTACGCCAAGGATAGCCTCGTGGTTCCCATCGCGTATGATCTCGGCGGGGGTGCGCCCCCAGTTCGGCTGGCGCTACCGTTCAACTACGCGCACGGGGAAGTTCGAGGGGTGTCGAACGACGGGACCACGATGGTCGGGCTGGCGTACGATCCATTCAAGCCAGCTATCGCCGTCTACTGGGATTCCAACTACCAGGTCCACACCATCGGAAGCCTGGGCCCCGATACGCATGCGAGTCCAGCGACCGCCGCGAAGGCGTCGTCGGCCAACGGTTCACGGATCGTGGGAACCTCGAACGGCAGCGCCTTCATCTGGGAGGCGGGGGGACAGATCGCCGACCTCCAGGACTGGCTCACGGCGCAGGGGCTGGGAACACAGCTGAAGGACTGGTCCCTGGTCTCGGCCAACGCGATCTCCACCGACGGTCACTGGGTCGCGGGTACCGGCATCGCGCCGGGTAACTATGCGACGGCATTCCAGGTGTACCTGCCGTAGCCCGTCGCGGTGGCCGGGGACGGGGAGAGGCGGCCTGCGCTGCACCGCCTCCCGCCGTCACACGCATGTTGGGTGATACGGAGCGTTCTTCGTGTCTTGGCCTCCTGCGCGTACCTACGCCGCTGACGGGTTGGTGCTGGCGATGGCGATGCCGGAGGCGTCCGAGAGAGCCAGGCCAAGCTTCTTGAGCCGAGCCCAGACAGTCGAGATGGACAGCCCGACCTTCTCCGCCGTCTCCTTCAACGTAGCGCCTGCCATCCTCATCTCGAGCAACGTCTGGTCCTTCTCGGGCAGGCCGCTCAGGAACCTCTCGAGATCGACCGCCGAAATGATATCTCTCTGAGGGTTCACCTGGAGTGCTGTGGCCAGCCCCGGGACCAGAGCCTCGACCTCGTCTTGGGCGATGAACTCACCGGTCTCCGGGTTCACGAGTCCATCGATCCTGAAGACCTCGACCTTGCCCTGGGTGTAGTTTCCCGGGTGCATCACGTCTCGCGCAGGCTGCGCGTCATCCCGGACGAAACGTCTCCGGAGGTCCACCGCGCGCTGCTTGCACGCGTGCACCAAGATGCCGTCGTCGAGGACCTTGTTCTTGTCGGTGCCGTAGCGGGCATACATCTCGTAGACCAAGGCGATGCCCTCGGCGAGGCGGTCTTCAGCGTCAGGTCCGGACAAATGCCGCGTCACCGGGTTGAAGATGCCGCGCCGGACTTTCTGTTCGAACTCGCTGCGAAGTTCCTTCTGCGTCATGTTGGTCTCCATGCGCAGACGCACGAAGGCCGAGAAGGCCCCTGGGCGCGCGCTGAATTGCGCGCCTTGAGGGGCGCTTGTTGATTGGGAGGACTGCGGGAGGTGGTGGTGAACTACTGCGAGCGACGCCTGCCGTTGCCCGGCCTTCGCCAGGGCGGTTTTGACGGCGTCAAATGCGAACTTGAGGGCTGCCGTCCCCGCCTTTCTGGAGGGCAGACTTTACGGCGTGAAATGCGGACATGAGGGTCTCCGTGGCGCTCCCGATGACGGGGCGCTGAGTAGTTGACGGCTGCAGGGGCGGTGAGGTGGTCGCCGCACTCCGGGTGGAGGGGCGAAAGGGGTGCGACAAGTTCTTGTGCCACAAATCCGGGGTCGATTTCGGAACTGAGCCGTGCGTCGAACGCGTTGCGGATTTGTTGGGCGCCGTGCGGAAACAGGCACACGGGCTGGTCACACCCGTGCCCACCGCTCGTCTCTACATCCACGGGCCCGGGGACGCCCGTGGAGGCGTCTTGGCGCGATTTCGGGTGGGCCGTTCGACGGTGAAGGTCTGGAGGCAAGGCGGCCACTGGGCGGTGTCCGTGGATGGCGTACCTGTAGGCGGCAGGCACGCGTCCGAGGCCCAGGCCGCCGTGGCGAAGTACGTGTCGGGCATGCAGTGACCTACATCTTGCGTCGGGGCCCCCCGGCGCCCCGTCGGAGATTCCCGACACCCGCTCCGCCAACCCCCCGGAACTCCGTGGTCGGAATCTTGGCAAGCCCCCTGCACTACCTCCTCCCGTCTACCAACCTCGACGGAACCCAGGAGAACACCATGAACCGCAAGACCCCCAGCATCGTCGGCGCCGCAGTCGGACTGGCCCTCTTCCTCGCCATCGCCCTGCTCCCCGCACTGCTCTACGGTGGCTACGCTGGCGTGATGCTGGCCGGTGGGATCTTCGGGACCCCGGTGGCCCCGACCTTCGCGGTCCAGGCGCTGACCATCTTCGGGATGGTGATGGGCGTCACCGGCGTCGGCGCCCTCTTCGCGGTCGGCGGTGCGGTGGCCGGCGCTGCGGTCGGCGTCCTGGCCGAGACCCCGGCCAAGAAGGCTGCTGCTTCCAGCAAGGCGTAGACGAGAAGCTTGCTGCGGGCCAGAGGCCCGACAGGACGAGAGGCTGGTCCGCAAGGGCTGGCCTCTTTGCTTTCAAGCGCACGCCCAGCGGAGGAAGCAAGCATCCCGATGACGCGACGTCCCATCTCCCCCGGTGACCTTGAGGGCCTTCCCGGTCTCCGGCGCTCTGCGGCTGCCGCGATGGTGGCCAAGCAGCCCGCCACCGTCGCCGAGGCGCTGGCCATACCCGACGTCGGAAGGAAGACGACGAAGTACCTGCTCAGGGTGGGGCTGATATCCGACCCGGAGAGGGCGCAGGGGGGCCGCGTGCCGTTGAAATCAAAAGGTCCCGGGCGGAAAGGCCGTCATATTCAAAGCCCCCGGTCGTCTCTTCGGTAGGGGGACGGTAGCCACCATGATCAGGCGCAGGACTTCGCGGGCGGCGATAGCCGCCGTGTTGCATGAACGTCGCTGGCGGCGTGCCGTAGGGGCCAGGGTGCTCTACGAGATCTTCTCGGCCGAGTTGGCGCCTCGGCGGACACCCAAATCCGGCCAATGAGGGGCGGCTGAAAACCGGCCAACGGAGAAGAGGGACCCGAGACGTTGACGCGGGCGGGCGAGGCATGGCCCACCGCCGGGATGGCCAACGTCTTGAGCGAAGAGAAGAAG
>CAIVAR010000002.1 GCA_903904005.1 uncultured Anaeromyxobacter sp. | reverse complement strand
CGTGGCCCGGGTGGGCGCGGCCCGCTTCACGACCTCGTAGACGGCCTGCAGCTCGGGGGCGGCGCCGACGATGTTGTGGAAGCGGTAGCGCTCCCGCACCCGCTCGCGCAGGTTCTGGGTGTCGCGCGGGAGCCTCAGCTTCTCGAGCGCCTTCTCGAGCACCACGAGGACGGCGTTCACGTCGAGGGGCTTGACGAGGTAGTTCTCGGCCCCGGCCCGCATCGCCTCGACCGCCGCCTCCACGCTGGCGTAGGCGGTCATCATCACGAAGACGGCGTCCGACCCCTGCTCACGCGCGCGCTTGAGGAGCGTGATCCCGTCCATGCGGGGCATGCGGACATCGGCGAGGACCGCCGCCGGCGCGAAGGACTGCATGAGCCGGAGGGCGTCCTCTCCATCGGCCGCCTCCACGAGCTCGTAGCCCTCCTCGGTCAGGATGTCCTTGAGGGCCTGGCGCGCGTTCCCCTCGTCGTCCACGACGAGGATTCGTTCCCTTGCAGCCCGCGTCGGATTCTTGCCCAGCGTCATTTTTCCTGGTCCACCCTGCTCTCCCCGCCGAGCGCGCAACCGCTGCGGGGGCCGCATCTTATGCACGGTTCCGTGCCCCAGATCCACCCCAATGATGTCCAAACGGCTGAACCCTGGGGACTCTTCCCGATCGCCGGAAGAAATCACCGGGAGCGAAAGCGTTGCGGATGCCCCCTTTGGCGGCCCACCTCAGGCGTTGCCGCCGAGTTCCTTTAGTCGACCGACCCGGTCGTAAGGCCGCCAACGGAAACGGGCGCCGAGGGCCTCGGCCTCCGCACGGCAGGCCGTCGGATCGAGCCCGGGCATCCCCACGAAGCTGGCCTCGACCTCCGGTAGCTGGCGCACCGCGGCACGGATGAAGTCCCGTGCCGCCGGCCAGGCGGACTCACCGTACCGGCTGGGACAGAGCCGGGCGTAGGTGGCCGCATCGGAAGCGTTGAGCGAGACCACCACCGCCCGGAGCCCCGCGGCGGCGAGCTCCGGCACCACGTCGCGCCCTTCCCGGAGATTCGCGAGCCCGTCGGTGTCGAGGCGGACCCGGGCCACGCCGGCGCGGACCAGCCGCCCGGTGATCTCGATGAGGACCTCGAGCCTTCGCGTCGGCTCACCGAGCCCCGTGAAGACGACCTCGGGACGCCCGGCGAGCCCCAGCCGCTCCACCTGTTCCCACACCTCGCCGGCCGTGGGGGCCCGGGAGAGGCGAAGATCGTGGCCGCCCACCACCCAGTCGTCGTCCCGGATCTTCGGACAGAAGACGCAGGCCAGCGTGCAGGCCGACGTGAGGTTCAGGTAGAGCGCTTCGCCGAGCGCGTAGGCGTAGACCGGCACCCGGAGGACTTAATCGTCCTCGGGGCGGTGGCCACTGCAGCCGAGGCAGAAGCGCGCCTCGGGGATGGCCCGGAGCCGCTGCAGGCCGAGCGGCCCGCCGCAGGCGCTGCACGTCCCGTAGCTGCCGGCCGCGATCCGGTGGAGCGCCGCATCGACCTCGGCCAGTTCGCGTGCCACCTGGCCGACCGCCACGGGCTCCGGGACCACGTCGTCCGGGACGAAGCCCTGCCCCCCCGAGCCGACCGCGTGGGCGCGACAGAGCGCCTCCCGCCGGTCGAGGAGGAGGGAACGGGCTTCGCTTTCGATCCGGCTCATGGGTTGGACGAGTCTCCCGCCGCGTGGGCGCAGGACCCTCCTTTTCACGTGGCGTGCCGAACCGGAAATGCCCGTTATCCGGGGATTTCCATCGCACCCGTTGCGTCCGCACCTCCGGCGGACGCATCCGTTGCGCGTCAGGTGCCCCGGTCGTCCGGCTCGAGGCCGGTGGCGCGGAGCAGCGCCGCGAGCGCCCGGAGGGCATCGGTCGACGTGAAGATCCCCACCACCGTGGAGCTCTGGACGACGAGGGCCGACCCGTGCTTCCGGCTGGCCATCGCGTCGGCCACCTCCTCGAGGAGGGCGTCGGGCGCCACGACGAACGGCTCGTCGCTCATCGCCTCCTCGACCAGTTCCCGCCCGATGTCGACGCCGCGCAGCGTCTCGAGCAGGTAGAGGTCGCGCTGCGAGACCACGCCGACGAGCTTTCCCTCGTGGACGACCGGCAGGTGCCGGACCCCGCGATCGCGCATCGCCTGGTGGGCCTCGGCCAGGGTGCCCTTCGGCGAGATGGTGTGCGGGACCTTCGTCATGAACCGCTGGATCTTGTGGCGAGACATCGCGTCCTCCCTTCGCTGCCAGCACAGCGTAACCCCGGATGCCGCGGTTGTCTCTGGACCCCTCCTGGGTTAGCTTCCGCGAACCATGGAGAAGACCTGGGTCAAGGACGTCAAGGAAGGCGAGCGCGTGAAGGCCATCTTCGCGGTGGCTCGCAAGGCCGTGCCCACCGCCAAGAGCGGCAAATCCTACCTCGCGGCGACGCTGGTGGACCGCACCGGTGAGATCGAGGCCCGCTCCTTCGACCGCGTCGAGGAGTTCTCCGCGCTCTTCGAGGAGAAGGATCTGATCGAGGTCGAGGGCGCCGTCGGCACCTTCCAGGGCAAGCCCCAGCTCCGCTTCGAGTCGGTCGTCAAGGTCGACCCGGCCACGGCCGGCATCGACGCCGCCGACTTCGCCTGGGTTCCCCCTCCCGAGCCGCGCAAGCCCGAGAAGGCGCCGGCCGACGACACGACCGACGCCACCTGGGTCGAGCTCCTCGGGCTCGTCGAGGCCGTCACCGACGTCCACGTGAAGGAGCTCATCAAGGCCTTCCTCGCCGACGACGACGTGGCGGCAAGGCTCCGCCGCGCCCCTGCGGCGAAGAACGTCCACCACGCGTACGCCGGCGGGCTCCTCGAGCACACCGTGAGCTGCATCAAGCTCTCGCACCGGATCGCCGACCAGTACCCTCAGCTCGACCGGGACCTGCTCGTGGCTGGCGCCTTCTTCCACGACCTGGGGAAGATCCGCGAACTCGGCTACGAGCGGGGCGTCGAGTACACGGACGAGGGGCGCCTGGTGGGACACCTCGTCATGGCCGCCCAGTGGATCCACGAGAAGGCACGCCGCGTGGGGGTGCCCCGCGAGCTGGAGCAGCACGTCGTGCACATCGTGCTCTCCCACCACGGCCGCCTGGAGTTCGGGTCGCCCAAGACGCCGGCCACCCTCGAGGCCCTCGTCACCCACTTCATCGACGACCTCGACAGCCGGGTCAACTCGTGGCTCGGCCTGATGGGGCGCGAGGGCGGGACCCGCCGCTGGACCGACGCGCAGAACATCTACGGGCACCACATCTGGCGCGGCACGCTGCCCACGGCACAGGTGGAGAAGCGGAGCCCCCCCGCCGAGTTCCTCACCCCGGTCATCTACGTCCCCCGCCCGCCGGCCGGTGGCCAGCCGCAGCGGAAGGCGCAGGAGAAGAAGGCCCGGCCGCCGAAGGCGCCGCGCCCGGAGCGCACCGAGCCGCGCCCCGCCGGTGAGGGCGCTCCCCCGCAGGCCACCGACGCCGCACCTGCACCCGCGCGTGCCGAGCGCCCCGACCGGCCCGAGCGGAGCGAGGCGCCCCCCCGGGCCGATCGCCCTCCCCGCCCCGACCGGCCCGACCGTGGTTCCCGCGGTCCGGGCGGCCCCGGTGGCCCCGGCGACCGCAAGCCCCGCTACATGGGGCCCCGCCTCCCCGGCGACAGGGGGCCGACCGCCCGTCCGGACAAGCCCAAGAGCCTGACCCACAACCCCTTCGCCGCGCTCGCAGCGAAGGTCGAGGCGGCCCGTCCATCGGCCCCTGCCGAGCCGCAGGCGGAGCCCACGCCTCCCGAGGCTCCCGTCGAGTCAGCTCCCCCTGCGCCGTCCGAGCCGCCGGCCGCGACAGGCGGCGAACCCGCAACCTAGTGCTCCCCTTCGGCCGCACCGCCGCGATCTTCGACGTCGACGACTCGCTCCTCGACGGAAACGCGGGCACGATCTTCAGCTGGTACCTCTACAGCGAGAAGATCATGCTCCCGGAGATCCGGTCGCGGATCCCGCGTCTCGTCTACGAGTTCGCGCGGCGACGGCTGGGCGAGAAGGACATGGTGGAGCTCGGGTCGCGCTGCCAGGCCGGCCTGTGGGTCGACGACATCCGCACCCACGCCCAGGACTGCTTCGAGCGGTTCCTGAAGAAGCGCATCACCGAGGGTGCGGTCCGCCAGATCCGCAAGCACCTGCTCTCCGGCCACTACGTTCTCATCGCCTCCGGCTCGCCCCAGTACATCGTGGACGAGGTGGCCCGCCACCTGCGGGTGCACGGCTCCATCGGGACCCGGACCCGGGCGGTCGACGGGAAGGCCACCGCCGAGATCCTCCCCCCCATCGTCTTCCAGGACGGCAAGCGCGAGGCGGTCTCGGCGGCCCTCGCCGAGCAGGGCATCCCGCTGTCCCGGAGCTGGCTCTACTCCGACTCCTCCGCCGACGTCCCGCTCTTCGAGGCGGTGGGGCACCCGATCGTGGTGAACCCCAAGGAGGCCTTCCGCGCCGTGGCCGAGCAGCGGGGATGGCAGGTGGTCCGCTGGAAGGAGCGGAGCCGACAGGCGCAGGCCGACCTGGCGAGCGAGTGGACGAGCTGGGATGGTTGACCCCCCGGCTGGCTATGCCAGCCGGAAGAGCCGCTTCACGTTCGCGGTCGTCACCTCGGCAACCTCACCCACCGTCACCCCCCAGATCTCCGCCACCTTCGCCGCCACGTGGACCACGTGGGCCGGCTCGTTCCGCTTGCCCCGGAACGGAACCGGGGCGAGGAACGGGCTGTCGGTCTCGACGAGGAGCCGGTCCCGCGGGACGAGCCGCACCGCCGCACGGATCTCCTCGGCGGTCTTGAAGGTGACGATCCCGGCCACCGAGATGTGGAGCCCGAGGTCGAGGTAGGTCCTCGCCGCCGCCCGATCGCCGGTGAAGCAGTGGATGACCCCGCCAGCGGGAGGAACCCCCTCCTCGCGCAGGATCTCCGCACAGTCGGCCTCGGCCTCGCGCACGTGCACGACCACCGGCTTCGCGACGGCGTGCGCGATCCGGAGGGAGCGACGGAAGCTCTCCCGCTGCACCTCCCGCGGCGAGAGGTCGTAGTGGTAGTCGAGCCCGGTCTCGCCGACGGCGACCACGGCCGGGTCGGAGGCGAGGCGCGCGCTCGCCTCCCAGTCGGCCTCGGGGACCCGGGCGCACTCGTGGGGGTGGATGCCGATGGTGGCCGCGAAGACCCGGGGACGTGAACGCGCCAGCTCGAGCGCATTCCCGAAGCTCCCCGGAGCTCGCCACAGGCCGACGACCACGATCCGGTCGACCCCGGCGGCAGCGGCCCGGTCGACCACGCCGTCCACGTCACCCTGGAAGTCCTCGAAGTCGAGGTGGGCGTGGGAGTCGACGAGGCTCACTTGACGCGCGTGCCCGGCGCCACGCCGTCGTCCACGAAGAGGACCCGGGGCGGATCGCCGGCGGCCAGCAGCATGCCCTGCGACGTGATCCCGCGCAGCGGACGGGGCTCCAGGTTGGCGACCACCACGATGCGCCGACCGACGAGCGCCTCCGGCTCCGGGTAGGAGACGGCGACCCCCGCGACGATGGTGCGGGGCTCCGGCTCGCCGACGTCGACGGTGAGCTGCAGCAGCTTGTCGGCCTTGGGAACCCGGACCGCGGCGCGGACGAGCGCCACCTTGAGCTCCACCCGCAGGAAGTCGTCGTAACCGATGATCCCGGGCGGCGGTGGCGCCGCCGCGGCAGGCTTCGCCGAGGCCTTGCTCGCCGTCTCGGCCGGGCTCGCCGCCCGGGAGACGCGAGGCGGCTCCGCCGCCGGTTCGGCGGCCGGGTCGGCCACCAGCTTCGCCACCTGCTTCGCGTCGAGCCGGGCGATCTGGGGAGGCTTCGCGCGCGCCACCACCGGCGGACCGACGAACGGGTCGAAGTCGATCCCCCAGCTCCCCGGCCGGACCTGCCCGAAGGCGGCGCAGAGGTCGTCGGCGAAGACCGGCATCACCGGCCAGAGCATCACGGCGATGGCCCGGAGCGCGCCGGCGCAGGACAGGAGCAGGCGCCGGGAGGCCGGCGACGAGGGGGCCTCCCAGGGCTTCGCGACCTGAAGTTGCTTGTTGCAGACGTCGGCGACCTGGTTCACGAGCCGCACCACCTCGCGGTACTCGAGCGCCTGGTAGGCCGGCCGGGCTAGCCGCAGCGCCTCCCGCGCCACCCCCGCGATCCCCTCCTCCGGATCGCCGGTCAGCTCGCCGCCCGCCCGCTCGACGAGCGCGAAGACGCGCGAGGCGAGGTTCGCCACGTTGTTGGCGAGGTCGGCGTTGATGCGGTTGCGGAACTCCTCGAGCGAGAGGTCGAGGTCGGAGACGCCCGGGCCGAGGTTGGCCGCGTAGTAGTAGCGCAGGAGCTGCGGATCGAGGCCGGAGTCGAGGTAGGTCCGGGCGGTCACGAAGGTTCCGCGGGACTTGGACATCTTCTCGCCGTTCACGGTGAGGTGGCCGTGCACGGCCAGCCGGTGCGGCAGCTTCAGTCCCGCGGCGCCCAGCATGGCCGGCCAGAAGACCGCGTGGAAGCGGAGGATGTCCTTGCCGATGAAGTGCTCGAGCCGCGACGGGGAACCGGGCGCGAGGTAGGCGGCCTCGTAGGCGGCCGGATCGAGCCGCTCGCCGGCGGGCGCCTCGGCCGCGAAGTAGCGCTCCCCCGAGGAGAGGTAGCCGATCGGGGCGTCGAGCCAGACATAGATGAACTTCCCGGGGAACTCGGGGTCGTTCACCGGGAAGCCGAAGTAGGGGGCATCCCGGGTGATGCACCAGTCCTGGAGATCGTCGAGCCAGCCCTTCACCTGCTCCCGGACCGCGGCGTCGAGGTGCCCCTCCCCCTCGACCCAGGCGCGGATGGCCGGCTCGACCTTCTTGAGATCCACGTAGGCGTGCTCGCTGGCACGGACCACCGGCGACGTGCCGCACAGCGCACAGCGCGGCTCCTTCAGTTCACGGGGATCGTAGGTGGTCCCGCACTTCTCGCAGACGTCACCGTACTGGTCGGCCGTCCCGCACTTCGGGCAGGTACCCTTCACGAAGCGGTCGGGGAGGAACCGGACGTCCTTCTCGCAGAAGAGCTGCTCTACCGACTTCTTGTAGATGAGCCCGCGGGACTTGAGCGCGTCCCAGATGCGCCAGGCCCACTTCCGGTTCTCCTCCGAGTCCGTCGTGTAGTAGGTGGAGAAGTCGACGCCGAAGCGCTGGAAGTCGGCGTGCTGCTCCTTCCGGTAGCGCTCCACGAACTCCCTGGGGGAGACGCCGGCCTTCGCGGCGTTCACCTCGATGGGCGTGCCGTGGGAGTCTGCCGCGCAGACGTAGGTGACGTCGTCGCCGAGCGACCGCCGGTAGCGGACGTAGACGTCGGTCTGGATGTACTCGACCAGGTGGCCGAGGTGGATCGAGCCGTTGGCGTACGGCAGGGCGCTCGTCACGAGCAGCTTCTCACTCAAGCGGTCCTCCTCTCGCGGTCCGGGGCGCCGAGCGTCCCGACGAGCCATCGCTCGACGAGGATCGCGCCGTCGGACCCGGTCTTCATCGAATGGTCGGCCTCGGCGAGCGCCGCGAGCCCCGAGAGGAGCTCCTCCCGCCCGTAGCGCAGCGAGGCCTGGTACTTCATCCACAGCCCGTAGGGCTTGCGCTCCTTCAGCTCGGCCGGGTCGATCCCGGGGAGCACGATTCCGCTCCACTCCCCGAACGAGCCGATGCGCTTCCCGCCGGCGGCGACCCGCCCGCGCTCCCGCTCGACGAGCATGCGGCGGACCGCGCCGGCGAGCGAGCCCACCAGCATGTGGGGGCTCGCCCCGTCGGCGAGGCTGCGCCGGAGCACACCGAGCGCCGCGGGCAGGTCCCGGGCCTCCACGGCGTTGCCGAGGGCGAAGAAGGGGTCGGCGGCGATGCGGACCACGAGCTGGTCGACGTCCTCGGCCCGGATGACCTTGCGGTCCCCGACGAAGGTGGCGAGCTTCGCCACCTCGGCGGCGAGCGCCCGCGCGTCGGCACCCACGAGCGCCGCGAGCCGCGCCTCGGCGCCGGCGTCGATCGACTTCCCGGTCCCCTCGAGCATCTCGGCGAGCAGCGGCGCGAGCACCGGTCGCTGGGCGTCCCAGGCTCCCTCGCTCTGGACGGCAAGCGGGATCCGGCAGCCCGCCGCGGCGAACCGCTTCACGAGCGGCAGGCGGCCGTCGACCTTCCCGGCGGCGACCACGAGCACGTGCCCGGCCGGAAGCCCCTTCTCGAGGAGCCCCTCCAGCGCCGACACGTCGTCCTTCGCGGCCTGGAGGTTCTTCTCGCCGGCGTACCGGCCGGCCTCGGCGAGGAAGATCCCGTCCTCGGGGCGCAGCCCCTCGTCCCCCTGGAGCTTCTCCTCCCACTCCCCCGGCTTCGGGGGCGATTCCCCGGAGAGGTCGGCGGTGGACCAGCCCAGGCGTGCCGCCAGGGCCACGAGCCTCCGGGCGGCCTCGCGCTGCCGCCCCTCCCGCCACATGTCGCTCGCCTTGGCGAAGGCCCCGGCCAGGTCCTCCTTCGACTGGAGGAAGGCCGGCTCGACGAGGAGCACCACCTTGCCCCCGCCGAAGAGGCCGCCCGTGCCGATCTCGACGGCCACCTCGCCCGGACCCACCGCGCCGTCCATCTCGACCAGGTTGAGCGACCGCTGCGACTCGGGGACGAGCGCGTGCGCGATGCTGCGGGCTCCACGGAGCGTGAGGAAGGCGTCGCCGTCGAGCAGGTAGACCTGCGCGGGCTTGCCCGCGGCGATGGCCTGGAGCGCCCCCTCGAGGTCGAGGGTGGGCTCCTTCTTCCGCGCCGGCCCCCGGGGACTAGCCATGGAACCACCCCACGAGCATGTGCTCGAGCGCGAGCGGGCCCGCGGCGTTGTGCCGGAGCGCCACGATCGCCCGTCGGACCGACTCGATCCGGCGGAGCGCGGCCGCCGGGCCGATCCGGGCCGCCGCGACGGTCGCCTCCTCCAGATCGACGAGGGCGAGCGGGGCACCCTCCCCGGCGGTGGCTCGGACGAGCACGTCCCGGAGCCATACGAGCAAGAGCTCGCAGACCTCCCGGGCCCGCTCCCGCTTCGCCCCGTGGCGTGCGGCGAAGGCGATCCAGGGGCGGGCGTCGTCGGCCGACAGCGCGGCCGCCTCCAGGACGGCCACGCGCCGTCCCTCCATGGCGTCCTCGTCGAGCGCGAGCGCCTTCCCGAGCGACCCGGCCGCGAGCGTGGTGGCGAGCCGGGCCACCTCGGGCGAGCGCCCCGCCGCAGCCAGCCGCTCGGCGAGGAAGGCGTCCGGAAGCGGCGCGAACGGGAGGCGCAGGCAGCGCGACCGGACCGTGGGGAGCAGCCCGTCGGCCGACGAGGAGACGAGCACCAGCGTGGTGTCGGGAGGCGGCTCCTCGAGGGTCTTCAAGATGGCGTTCTGGGCCTGGGGGTTCATGGCGTCGGCCGGGTCGATGAGCACGAACCGGCGCCGCCCCTCGAACCGGCGAAGCGAGAGGCGCCGATCGACGAGCTCGCGGACCTGGTCCACGACGATGTCGCGGGAGGGGGTGCGTCCCCCCTTCGGCTCCCACCGGCCGGCCCGGGCCATGTCCCGCTCGCGCTCCACCACCAGCACGTCCGGGTGGACGCCGCGGGCGATCTTCCGGCACGACGGGCACACACCGCAGGCGTCACCGTCCTCCCGCTCGCAGTTGGCCGCCTGGGCGAGGAGCCGGGCAACCATCCCCTTGCCCACCCCCTCCGGGCCGGCGAGGAGGTATGCGTGGTGGAGGGCGCCGCGGCGAACCGCAGCACGCAGGGCATCGACGGCCCTGTCCTGGCCGATGATCTCCGCGAAGGGCATGGGGCGCGGGGAAGATAACACGGCGACCGCGTCGCCGCGGCCCGGACTACCCCGTGGACGACCCCAGCCTCCCGGCCAGGCGTGCGACCGCGGCGGCCAGTTCGCGAGGGTCCACCGGCTTGGCCAGGAAGGCCTGGAAGCCCGCCGACAGGGCCCGCTCCCGGTCGGCTGCCTGGGTGTAGGCCGTGAGCGCCGCGGCCGGGACCTTTCCGCCCCGGTCCGGGTCGAGGGCGCGGACCCGCCGGATGAGGGAGATGCCGTCCTCGCCGGGCATGCCGATGTCGGAGAGGAGCACGTCGGGGGGCTCCCCCTCGATCGCCCGGAAGGCCGCCTCCGCGGAGCCCGCGGTGGAGACCCGCGCCCCCGCCTGCTCGAGCAGGTGTTGCACCGCCTCGAGGGTGTCGGCGTCGTCGTCCACGGCCAGCACGTGGATGCCGTCGAGGCTCGGGACCTCGCCGGGTGCGTGCCAGGGTCGCGCCGGGCCCCGCTGCGACGGGCGCGTCGGGGCACGGGGGGCATCGAGCGGGGTGGGCAGGTCGACCGTGAGGATCGCGCCCCGGTTCCGCCCCTCGCTGGCGGCGCTCACGCTCCCGCCGTGGGCCTCCACGAGATGGCGCACGATGGCGAGGCCGATGCCGAGCCCCCCGTGGGCGCGGGTGGGGCTCGAGTCGCCCTGCCGGAAGCGCTCGAAGACGTGAGGCAGGAAGTCGGGGTCGATGCCGGCCCCGTCGTCCCGGACCTCGAGCCGGACCCGCTCGGGTTGGCGCCGCAGGCGGACCTCGACCCTCCCGCCGGCCGGCGTGAACTTGATGGCGTTGGCGAGCAGGTTCCAGACCACCTGCTGGAGCCGGGCCGGATCGCCCCGCACGCCCCCCGCGCCCGGCTCGAGATCGAGCACGAGCTCGATCCCCTTCGCGTTGGCCGCCGGCCGCACCGTCTCGGCCGCGGCCTCCACCGCCCCCCCGAGGTCGGCCTCCCGGACGTCGAGCTTGAGCCGTCCGCGCACGATCCGGGCGACGTCGAGCAGGTCGTCGACGATCTGGGCCTGGGTGGTGGCGCTGCGCTCGATGGCCTCCATGGCCCGCTCGGTGGCCGAGGCGTCGAGCCGGCCGGTGCGCAGCAGCCGCGACCAGCCCAGCACCGCGTTGAGCGGCGTCCGCAGCTCGTGGGAGACGGTGGCGATGAACTCGTCCTTGGCGCGGCTGGCCCGCTCGGCCTCGGCGCGCGCCTCCTGCTCGCGCGCGAGCAGCGCCGCCCGCTCCGCCTCTCCCCGGCGCTCCTCGGTCCGGTCGCCGAAGACGATGGCCACGCCCTGCGCCTCCCGGCCCTCGGCGCGGATGGGGGCCGCCGACCCCTCGATGGGATACTCCCGCCCCCCCGGGGCGATCAGGGTCACCCCGGTGCCCAGCGGCGCCGGCCCCCCGCGCGCCAGGGCGGCGGCCACCGGGTCGGGGACTGGCCGGCGGGAGGCGTCGACGGCGCGGAACACCTGGTCGAGGGGGAGCCCCACCGCCTCCTGCCCGGCGCCGACCAGCTTCTCGGCGGCGGCGTTCACCAGCGTGACCACGCCCCGCACGTCGGTGGCGATCACCGCGTCGGCGATCGAGGCCAGGGTGGTCCGCAGCCACTCCCGCTGCTTGCGCTCGGTCTCCTCCGCGCGCAGCCGGTCCACCTCCATGTCGCCGAGCGCCAGCGCGTTCCAGTAGACGATGGCCGCCGCGACCACCACCGCGCTCACCACCACGAAGGAGGCGCCGAGGAGCGCCTCGTACTTCCCCGCCCGCATCCCGACCACGAGGAAGAACCAGCCCAGCCCGACCGGCACCACGAGCACCGCGCCGATGAGCCGGCGCGCCATGAACCCGGCCAGGCCGGGCGCGGTGAAGACCCGCATCACGCCGGTCTGGGGGCGATCGAAGAGGAGTGCCGTCACCAGCAGGAAGAAGCCTATCCCCGCGTAGAACGGGACCCGCGTGTTGGCGGCGAGCCCCTCCATCGGCTCGACGCCGTACGCGTAGCCGATGATCGCCTGCAGTGGGACGAGCGCGGCGGCGAGGGCGAGCAACTGGGCGGGCCGCGTTCCGCCCTCGGTCTCGACGTCGTGGACCGCGAGCGCGATGCCGATGAAGAGGAAGGCGAGCGCGGCGTTGGGAGCCATCCGGCCGGGGTGGGCGAAGGGGCCGGACTCGTGGAAGAGGATCTGGTCGATGCCCAGGTTGACGCCGGCCACGTACTCGACCAGCGTGAGGAAACCGACCGCAGCCACCACCACGCCGGCCACGTTGGCCACGATCCGGGCCCGCGGCCCGGAGGTCCGGGAGGCGAGTGTCCGCCCGGCCAGCCCGGCCGCCAGGAACCCCAGTGCCGAGTTGGCCTTCACCGCCAGCGAACCGGGGATCCCGGACCGGAGCAGCGGGAGGTCGAGCGCCCAGCCGATGAGGATGGCGAGCCCCAGGAAAGCGGTCGCCTCGGCGGCGGCGCGCGCCAGCATCTCGAGGTTCCTTGGAAGGCGCCGGGCGTCGACGGACATGGGGGCGGCGGCCCGGGGATCCGGCCCGCTCTCCCCGCCCATGTTGTCCCCCCGGAGGGCCCCGTGCAAGCCACCGGGGCGTGCCCCTCCAGCGCCCACCGCCGAATGGACCGATCCGGGGCGCGTGCTACCCTGTTCCGCGGAGGAAGCCATGAAGATCACGCCGCTCGACATCCAGCAGAAACGCTTCTCCCGGAGGCTCCGGGGCTACGACCCGGAGGAGGTCGAGGCCTTCCTCTCCCTCGCCGCCTCGGCCTTCGAAGATCTGGTCAAGGACCTCCACTCCCTTCGCGAGGACCTGGCCCGGCGCGACGAGGAGATCGCCGCCCACCGCGACCTCGAGCGCGCCCTCCAGGAGACCCTCGTGACCGCCCAGCGCGCCAGCGAGGAGATCCGGGAGTCGGCCCGCAAGGAGGGCGAGATCGCCATCGGCGAGGCGGAGCTCCAGGCGGAGAAGATCGTCCAGGGGGCCCACCAGCGGTTCCTCCGGATCGTCGACGACATCCAGGAGATGAAACGGCTGCGGATCCAGTTCGAGTCGTCGGTCCGGGCGCTCGTCGACGGGCACGGGAAGCTGCTCGACAACTTCGGCGCCGCCGACATCGGGGACCCGGTGGCGTACATCGCGGCCCGCAAGAAGGGCGCCTCCGACACCTGACGGCCTCCCGGCCGGTGCTCCCTCAGTGCGCGTCGGCCCAGCTCGGCGCCCTGCCCACCTCGACGTCGAGCGGGACCCGGAGCTCCGCGGCACCCTCCATGGCGGCGCGGACGAGCGCCACCGCCGCCCCTGCCTCCTCCTCCGGCACCTCGAGCACCAGCTCGTCGTGGACCTGCAGGATCATGCGGGCGGCGAGCCCCTCGGCGGCCAGGGCCCGGTCGACCCGGAGCATCGCGATCTTGATGATGTCGGCGGCGGTGCCCTGGATGGGCGTGTTCACGGCCATCCGCTCGGCGGCCTGGCGCAGCCCGGGATTGCGCGAGCGAATGTCGGGGAGGTCCCGCCGCCGCCCCCAGAGGGTCCGCACGAAGCCCGACTCCTTCGCGGAGGCGACCGTGGCGTCGAGCCAGCGCTTCACCCCGGCGTACCGGGTGAAGTACCGGTCGATGATGGCCTGTGCCTCCGAGGGGGGCATGTCGAGCCGCTGGGCGAGCCCGAAGGCCGACAGCCCGTAGGCGATGCCGAAGTTGAGCACCTTGGCGACGCGTCGCTGGTCGGGCGTCACCTCGGCGGCGGGCACCCCGAAGGTCTCCGCGGCGGTGCGTGCGTGGACGTCCTCCCGGACCCGGAAGGACTCGAGCAGGGACGGGTCCTCGGCGTAATGGGCGAGGATCCGAAGCTCGATCTGCGAGTAGTCGGCCGAGACGAGCAGCCGCCCCGGCGGCGCCACGAAGGCGGCCCGGATGCGCCGGGAGATCTCGGTCCGGACCGGGATGTTCTGGAGGTTCGGGTCCTGGGACGAGAGCCGCCCGGTGGCCGCCCCGGACTGGTTGAAGGTGGTGTGGATGCGTCCGTCGGCGGGGTCGACCAGCGCCGGGAGCGCGTCGACGTAGGTTCCCTTCAGCTTCGAGAGCGACCGGTGCTCGAGCACGAGCCGCGGCAACGGGTGCTCCTCGGCCAGCTTCTCGAGCACCTCCTGGTCGGTCGACGGGCCGGTCTTGAGCCGCTTCACCACCGGCAGCCCCAGCTCGCCGAAGAGCACGTGGGCGAGTTCCCGGGTGGAGGCCACGTTGAACCCGTGGCCGGCGGCGGCGTGGATGCGCGCCTCGAGATCCCGCATGGCGGCGCCGAACTCGGCACTCATGGCGCCCATCGCCGCCGAATCGACGGCGATGCCGGCCTGCTCCATCCCGGCCAGCACCGGCACGAGGGGGCGTTCGATCTCGGCGTGGACCCGGGTGAGCCCCTCGTCGCCGAGGGCCCGGACGAGCGCCGCGGCCAGCGCGGGGAGCACGGCCGCGGCGGCCCCGGCGTGGACCGCGGTCTCCTCCACCGGGAACGTGGCGGGGTCGCCGGTCCCCTTCCCCGCGTCGGCCGGCGCGGGCGGAAGGTCCACACCGAGCCGCTCGCGTGCGACGTCGACGAGCGCGTGCTCCCGCCGGGACGGCAGCAGCAGGTGGCTCGCGAGCCCGGTGTCGATCCCCCGCGCCGGCGCCGGCAGCCCCAGGTGGCGGAGCGCGTGGATCTCCGACTTGAGATCGTGGGCGTGGACGGCCACGGCGGGGTCCTCGAGGAGCGGCCGGAGCGCCGCAGCCACGTCGCGGAGCGAGAGCTGGGGGGGCGTGCCCAGGTACCGGTGCTGGATGGGCACGTACCAGGAGCGTCCTCCCGCGGCGAGCGCCAGCCCGGCCGGCGGGATGGTGCGGGGTCGGAGCGACGAGAAGGCGGCGCGGAGCCCCACCTGACCGTCGCGGCGGGCCTCGGCCACCGCAGCCTCGAGCGCGGCGATGGAGCCGACCACCTCGGTGGCGGCCCTCGGCGTCGCCGACGGGGCGGGCGCGGGGAGGTCGCGCAGCAGCCTCCCGAACTCGAGCTCGGTGAAGAGCGCCCGGGCCCGCTCGACGTCGACCGGGCGGCGCGCCAGGTCGCCGGGCGCGAGCGGCAGCGGCACGTCCTCCTTGAGCGCGACGAGCACCTTGTTCAGGCGGATCCGCTCGGCCAGCGCCTGGACCTTCTCCTGGAGCTTCGCGCCGCCGCGGGACACGGCCCCCGGGATCTCCTCCGGCCGCGCCAGCATCGCCTCGATGGTCCCGAAATGGCGGACGAGCGAGGCGGCGGTCACCTCGCCCACGCCGGGGACGCCGGGGACGTTGTCCACCTTGTCGCCGGTCAGCGCCATCAGCTCGACCACCTGGTCGGGGCGCACGCCCAGCTTCGCGAGGACGTCCTCGGTCCGCGTCCACCCTCCGCGCCCGGCCGCCTCCGCCATCGGGTCGTAGAGCTCGATTCCGTCCCCGACGAGCTGCGCGAAGTCCTTGTCGCCGGTGACGATCACCACCTCGAAGCCCTCGGCGCGGGCGCGCCGGGCCAGCGTGGCGATGACGTCGTCCGCCTCGACGCCGGCCTCCTCGAGCACCGGGACGGCGAGGGCGCGGGCGACCTCCCGGACGAGCGGAAACTGCCGCACGAGATCCTCGGGCGCCTCCGGCCGATGGGCCTTGTAGGTCGGGTCGAGCTCGGTACGGAAGCTCTTCCGGCTCGCGTCCATGACCAGGGCGGCATGGGTCGGCGCGTGCTCCCGCAGCGCCTTGAGGAGCATCGTGGTGAAGCCGTAGACGGCGTTGGTGGGCTGCCCCTTCGTCGTCGAGAGGTGCGGGATGGCGTGGAACGCCCGGAAGACGAATCCCGAACCGTCGATGAGGGTGAGCGTGGGCACGGAGCGCCCTCGCTTCAGCGGATGGACAGCGTCTGGCCCACGTCGAGACCGGGCGGGATCATGAAGAGCAGGTCGCCGATGAACGTGGAGTAGAAGACCCGCCCCCGGTACTCCTGCCCGGGGAAGATGCTCTTGTCGAAGGAGGTCACGGAGTTCCCCCCCGAGGTGTTGGACGGGTGGCGGGACATCGCCAGGAATCCACTCTGGGTGTAGAAGTCGACGCCCGCGTCGCGCGCCGGCGGCGAGGTCGTCGCGTTGCATCCCTTCAGCGCGTCCGTGCAGAAACGACCGAGCCGGAAGCCCAGCGCCGGCCCGGGCTGCATCGGATCGGTCATCTCCGGGAATCCGGGCCATAGCCTCGTGGCGTAGGCCGAGGCGTAGTAGAAGCGGCGCGCCTTCCGGGCGAGCAGGAGCGCCTCTCCGGAGAGCTGGGTCTCGTCGGCCCACGCCAGGTCGTAACGGACGTCGAGGAGGGGGCGACCCGCGTAGCCCGTGCCGGCGCCGATGAGGAGGAATTTGCCGGCGCGAACCCATGTGCCGCGGGCGTAGTCATTCGTCGGGGGATTGTTCCGGAACATGGTGAACACCCGCGGTTTCTTCTCCGGGTCTTCCTTCTCCCTCTTCCGCAGTTCGTCCACCAGGCACAGGTACTCCCTGACCAATTCCGGATCGTCCTCGGGGACGCGAGGGGGGAGGAGGTTCAACGCTCCCCCCGGATAGAGGCTCACGATCTCGGGGAGGAAGGAGGCGATCCGGAACTCGTGGGCCATGGGCGGCTGGGTCGGGTCGAAGACCGGCGTCGTCTGCCCGGCGGGGATCCAGTTGGGCCGCTTGGACGGGCAGGGGTCGTTGTCGAGGAGGAAGAGCGCGATGTCGCCGGGGTCACGCTCGCTCCAGCCGATCGGGTGGACACCGAGCTGGTCCTCCGCGACGTACGCCCCCGTGACCCAGTAGGAGGAGGCGGGCAGGGTTCCGTTCTCCGACGGGACCGCCGCCTCCTGGATGGCGACGTACAGCGTGGTATCCGCGTCGAGCCCCAGGACCGAACGCCGCTGCGCGAAGCCGGGAAGAACGCCCTGGTAAGAGACGAGCCAGTGGTCGTCGTGCGTGAAGCCGGGCCAGACGATGGTGGCGGCCGCGAGGTCGGTGGAGTCGCTCACCACCCTCGGCGTCGTCCCGCCGCTCGTCGGGTGGTCCTGCCAGAAACCGATGGCCGCCGTGCCGGCAGGGAAGCCGAAGAACCCGCTGTTTCCGAAGGGGCCGATCGGACCCACCGCGGAGGAGTTCACGGCGCTCGTGCGGCTGCCGGCCTCCCCCAGCATCGACAGCGAGTTCACGGGGCCGTATCGCCCCAGGTCCATGACGTAGGCCAGCCCGTCGATGGACGTGACCAGCCCGACCACGCTGGTCCAGAGTTGCCCGGTGGCCGGGGCCTGGACCATGAAGCGCTGGGGGTAACCGGTCAGGTTGAACGGGGGCGACCCGGCGATCTCGGTGACGCTCGGGCAGAGCGGGAGCGGCACCGCCTTGTCGGCCGGCGAGTAGCACACCTGCGACCCGAACGGACTGCCCGGCGAGCCGGTCCCCGGGAGCGCGGCCGGAAAGGCGATGGCCATCGCCATGGGCAGGGACGGGACGACGAAGGGGGTCCGGTAGGACTGCGTCGGCACCTTCGACCCCGGCGGCCCGGGCGGCGCCGGATCGGTGGCCAGCGCGCCGGTGGCGGGGTCGAACGTGGCCACGCCGCAGCCGATGGGGTGCTGCGGCCCGCACCTGGAGCGGTCGAGCGTCGCGTAGACCCGCAGCTCCGGCTGCTTGAACACGAAGAACGCCTTCTCGGTGCGCTCGCCCACGAAGGCCGCCGCCACAGTGGTGGTGGAGGCACCGAGCGCCTCGAATGCGCGGACCGTCCACGGCGAATCGAGCCCGCCGCCCGTGTCGACCTCGGCCAGCCCGAAGGCCACGCGGCCGCTGGTCTCGACGATGGGATCGGTGCTCGCGATGAAGAGGCGGACGTTGTCGGGGGACACCGCGATGGAGAGGGGCGCGAACCCGAGGTCCATCACGACCGGTGGCCCGGCCGGCCGGATGGACCCGTCGGACAGCCGGACCATCTCGATGATCACGAGCTCCCCGGAGGTGAGGTCGAGCGGGTCGCTCACCCCGACGACGATCCTCGCCCTCCCCGGCGTGACCGGGGCGACGGGCGGAGTCCCCACGGGAGGCCCGGCAGGCACCGGGGTCACCACCATGGAGAGGATCTGGGCGCCCCCACCCACTTCGGCGGCGAGGCTCATCGTCTCCACGATGCCGTACTTGCCGATGCCGTACTTGCCGGTGCCGTCGAGCCAGGTGCCGACGATCTGCAGCCGCGGCTGGGATCCGGCCACGACGAGGAGATCCGCACCCTGGACCGCGTCATGGAGCGAGCCGGAGGCGAGGAAGGACGGGCGCGCCAGCGTGGGGACGGTGAGCCCCCAGGCCAGGTTCGGCGCGGCCACCGGCAAGTCGGTGTTCGGGTCGATCAACGCCAGCTCGTCGCTGCGGAACGACGCGACGGCGAGCAGCGGGACGAGGCCGAAGCCCGACTCGGCGGGGTTCCTACCGATGAAGGGAACCACCGCGACCGGGCCGTCGAGACTGGCCGGGATGATGGGGCTCCCGCTCGAGCAGGCAGCGAACGCGAGCGCGGCGAGGAGGACGAAGAGCCGCTTCAAGGGCCCCTCCCGATGCGCTTGACCACCACGGCCTCGCCGGGCCAGTCGGGGTCGAGCTCGAGGACGTTGATCCAGTTGTCGAGGAAGCTTCCCACGTAGATCCGGGTGCAGGCGATCCGGTCCACGCAGGGCGAGTCCGGGTACGTCGAGGTCGGTCCGTTGCGCGTCGCGCGCAGGGGATTGATCGGCTCGACGGCGAGGCCGAACGGATAGCGCCCCAGCACGGGCAGGCCGGTCGTGGGATCGTGCCCCACGTAGCGGACCACCGTGTGCGACTCGGAGTCGAAGATGGCGAGGGCACCCTCGAGGTCGCAGCTGACGGCGAAGAGGTCGGGCATGCCGTACCGCACGGGCAGGCGCCGGATCTGGCCCGCGCCCAGGCAGGTCCGGGCCACGCCCATCAACGCCATGCTCGGCTCGCCGAGCACGTTCTGCTCGAGGTCGAAGGAGGCCACCGCGCCACCCTGTGTGTAGAGGATCCCGGTCTGGATGGCGAGCGTGAGGTCGTAGAGGAGCACCGACACGTAGAGCCGCTTCCCGTCCGTGGAGAGGGCCATGTCCCGGGCCACGGCGCCGGTCAGGAAGCTGGAGAAGAAGGTTCCGGCATAGTCCGGGACGAGGAAGCCGTCGACGTCGGACGCCGTGACGAGCGGGTTGAACCAGCGGAACTGCGGGTTGATGGAGATCGCCGAGCTCACGAAGAGCCGGTCGTTCACCCGGTCGAAGACCGAGGTGTAGGTGCTGTCCGCGCCGAGGACGAGCGGCTGGATGCCGGTCTTGTCGTCGACCAGGCTCAGCTTGGAGAGGTAGCCGAGGTTGTTGGCCGACATGAGTTGCGAGACGTAGGCGTGGGCCACCTTGATGCCCGATCGCTCGCTGCACACCATCGACACGCCGTAGGGATCCAGCACCGTGATGGGGAGCGTGAAACTGCAGGTACCGTTGCAGGAGATCGACCCGTCGCCGGCCATGGACATCCGGTAGATGACGTTGCTCGAGCGCGAGGCGAAGACGAGCTTGGCCCCGCCGTCCTTGATCTCCTTCTCCTGGGCGATCGTGGAGCAGTAGCTCGGGCAGTCGGGCCAGAGGTACTCGCAGCGCCCATCGGCCATGGCGAGCTCGCCGCCGAAGCTGGCGACTCGGGCCGAACCGAGCACCGCCAGCTGTCCGCCGGTCGTCGCCTCCCCCGACAGGTCCGGGTCGATCACCAGCAGCGAGCCGCCGGTGCGCTCGTCGTAGCGCAGGTCGAAGTTGGAGTTGAGGACGACCAGCTGCGACCAGCCGTACTTCCTCGCCTCGACGGTTTTGTCGGCCGGCATCTGCCGGACCGTCATCCCGACGGGAAAGTAGAGGATGTCGAGCGGAGGCACGACCGACGGGTAGGAGTCCCGGCAGCCGGCCGCCATCAGGAAGGCGAGGAGCGCGAAGATCTTTGGAATTCGGGTCACCGGGACCGCGAAACCTAAGCCCCACGTCCCCCCAGGGTCAAGGGGAAACCGGGTCGGTCAGGCGCCCCTCGGCGCCCCGCCAGCGGCGGGGAGCTCGGCCTGGATCTTCCGGAAATCGGCGACGTCCCCGAACAGGTCGGAGACCCGCTTCATGAGCCCCAGGCGGTTCGCGCGGACGGCGGGTTCCTCGGCCATGACGAGCACCTCGTCGAAGAACCGGTCGACCGCCGGCTTGATCGAGGCGACCGCCCGGAGCACCCCGGCGTAGTCCCGCGCGCGGCGGAGCTCCGCCACCTCCCCGTCGACGCGCAGGAGATCGTCGTGCAGCGCACGCTCGGCCCCGTCCAGGAGCAGGGCCGGGTCGACCACGGCGCTCGCCCCCTCCCCCGCCTTCTCCCGGATGTTGGCCACCCGCTTGAACGCGACGGCGAGCGGGACGAAGTCGGGGCGCGCCTTGACGCTCGCGAGCGCCTCGAGCCGACGGCGCGCGTCGACCACGTCATCGAACCCTGCGGCCAGGACGGCGTCGACGAGGTCGCCGTCGAACTCGTCCCCCCAGAGGGCCCGCAGGCGTCCGCGGAGGAACTCCCGCACCTGCGACGCCACCACGGCCCGGTCGGCCGCGAGCTTCACGCCGGAGAGGGCGTCGAGCGTCCGCTCCACGGCCGCCGCAAGCGAGAGGTGCCAGCCCCGGGACTGGACGATGCGCAGGATTCCGATGGCGGCGCGCCGGAGCCCGTAGGGATCAGCGGCCCCGGTGGCCTTCTCCCCCACCCCGATGATCCCCACCAGCTGGTGCAGCCGATCGGCCACGCCCACGAGCGCGCCGAGGTCGCCGCGCGGCATCTCCTCGGAGGCACCCAGCGGCTTGTAATGATCCTCGATGGCGTCGGCGACGGCGGGCTTGAGCCCCTCCTGCCGGGCGTAGTGCCCGCCCATCGTCCCCTGCAACTCGGGGAACTCGCCGACCATGCCGGTGGTGAGATCGGTCTTGCAGAGGCGGGCCGCCTCCAGCACGTCGGAGAGCAGCTCCTCCTCCCTTCCGAGGGCGCGGGCGAGGTCACCGGCGACTGCGCCGATCCGGTGCACGCGGTCGAGCTCGCTGCCCAGGCGGGCCTGGTAGGTGCGCCGCCCCAGGTCCTCGATGCGGTCGACGAGCTTCCGCTTGCGGTCCTCCTCGAAGAAGAAGCGGGCGTCGGCCAGCCGGGCGCGCAGCACCCGCTCGTACCCGTGGCGCGCCACGGCCGGATCCTTCACCGGCGTGCCGGAGACGGCGACGAAGCGGTTCTGGAGCCGCCCGCGCGCGTCGACCACCGCGAAGTAGCGCTGGTGGTTTCGCATCTCCGAGATGACCACCTCGGGCGGCAGTTCCAGGTTCGACTTCTCGAAGCTGCCAGCGATGCCGGTGGGGTGCTCGACGAGCCACGTCACCTGCTCGACGAGCGGCTCGTCGGGGCGCAGCGCGCCGCCGGCCTTCCGCGCCGCGCGGGAGAGTTCGGCATCGACCGCGGCACGTCGCTCGTCGGGGTCGACGAGGACGTGGGCCTTGCGCAGTCGGGCCACGTAGTCCTCCGGCTTCCCGGAGAGCGGGATCGCCCGCGGGGAGAGGAAGCGGTGGCCGACGGTCGTCCGTCCGCTCCGGACCCCGCCGTGGCGGACCGGGACGGGCTTGCCGCCCAGGAGCGCCACCATCCAGCGCACCGGACGGGCGAAGGTGACGTCGTCGTTTCCGGTTCGCATGACCTTCCGGAAGCGCAGGCCGGCCACGAGCCGCTCCAGGATCCCGGGCATGACCGCCTCGGCCTTGCGCCCCTTCTCCACCTTGGTGACCGCCAGGCGAAGTCCCTTGGGCGTCTCCACCCGCTCCAGCGCCGCGACCTCGACCCCCTGGCTGCGGGCGAAGCCGGTCGCCGCCGGCGTGGGGTTCCCGGCCGCGTCGAAGGCCTGGGCCACGGGGGGGCCGAGCGCCTGGCTGATGGCGTCCCCCTGCCGGGGCGCCACCTCGCGGGCCCACACCGCCAGTCGCCGGGGCGTGCCCACGGCCCGGACCTCGCCGTGCGGAAGGCGCGCGTCGTCGAGGGCCTTCGCCAGGTCCTGGGACAGCTGCTGAAGCGCCGCGGGCGCGAAGCCCGCCGGGATCTCCTCGGCGCCGATCTCGAAAAGAAGGTCTGCCATTCCCGCCTCCTACTTCCCCGCCTCGGCCGCCTCGCGGGCCGCGCGCGCCGCCTCGACGGCCGCCTTGCGCTCCCGGGCCGGCAGCATGGGGAACCCCAGCGCCTCCCGGGAAGCGAGGTAGCCCCGCGCGCACTGGTGGGCCAGCGCGCGAACCCGCCCGATGTAGGCGGCCCGCTCGGTGACGCTGATGGCGCCCCGGGCATCGAGCAGGTTGAAGGTGTGGGAGCACTTCAGGCAGTGGTCGTAGGCGGGCAGCGGCAGCCCGAGCGCGATGAGCCGGCGGCACTCCGCCTCGTAGACGTCGAAGAGCCCGAAGAGCATCTGGGGATCGCTCTGCCGCAGCGCGTACTCGCTCATCTCCACCTCGTTGCGGTGGAAGACCTCGCGGTACCGAACGCCCTTCACCCACTCGACGTCGAAGACGTTCTCGACGTCCTGCAGGTACATGGCGATGCGCTCGAGCCCGTAGGTGAGCTCCGCGGCCACCGGCCTCACCTCGAAACCGCCGGCCTGCTGGAAGTAGGTGTACTGGGTGATCTCCATCCCGTCGCACCAGACCTCCCAGCCGAGCCCCCAGGCGCCCAGCGTGGGGCTCTCCCAGTCGTCCTCGACGAAGCGGATGTCGTGCTCGCGCGGGTCGATGCCGATGGCCTTCAGCGAGCCCAGGTAGAGCTCCTGGGTGTCGGGCGGGTTTGGCTTCAGGATCACCTGGAACTGGTGGTGCTGGAAGAGACGGTTGGGGTTGTCGCCGAAGCGGCCGTCGGCCGGGCGGCGGGAGGGCTCGACGTAGGCCACCTTCCACGGCTCCGGACCGAGCACGCGGAGGAACGTGGCCGGGTTCATCGTGCCGGCGCCGACCTCGAGGTCGTACCCCTGGGCCAGGATGCAGCCCTGGTTGGCCCAGTAGGACTGGAGCTTGAGGATGAGGTCCTGGAACGTCACGCGCTGCCCTCGCTTTCACGCTCCCGGCCGCTGCCGGGCCCTCCTTCGTAGGTCCCCGTGCCCCGTGCTGTCAAACGATACGTGGGACGATCCCGTCAGGAGAGCATCGGCCCGACCTCGTCGAGGAAGCGCCGCGACTGGAGCCGCTTGCCGAGGTGGATCTCGACGCAGGCGCCGAGGATGGCCCGTGCCTCCCCGCCGGCGGGCGGGTCGGGCTGCACCGGCTCGCCCCGCTGCAGCCGGCGGAGCGCCTCGAGCACGCCGACCGCCATCGTCCGGGAACCCGGACCCGCGGTGGATGCGCAGGCCGGGCAGAGCACCCCGCCCTGGGCCGGATCGAACGGGCAGGGCCCGTCCCCCGCCGGTCGCCCGCAGCGCGCGCACCGGTCGAGCGCCGGCTGCAGGCCGGCGGCGCGCAGCGCGTCGAGCTCGAACCGGCGCAGGTCCCACGGCCGCGCCGGTCCACCGTCGAGCAGGGCGAGGTAGGCGACGAGGGCGTCGAAGAGGTCCTCGTGGGGCTCGGCGTCGCGGACCAGCTCCCGCGCCAGCTCTACCGCGTAGCTCGCGCAGGCGATCCGGGCGAGATCGCCGCGCACGCTCCCGAAGCCGCGCTCCACGGCCGCGTCGTCCAGGCCCCACAGGTCGCCCGAGCGCTCCGTGAGCTCCGCGGCCACCAGGGTGAAGGGCTCGAGGGTCCCGCCGAAGCGGCGCCGCGAGGAGCGCGCGCCGCGGGCGAAGGCGGAGAGCTTCCCCCGCTCGCGGCTGAAGAGGGTGACGACGCGGTCCCGCTCCCCGTAGTCGACGGTCCGCAGCACCACGGCCCGGAGCTTGACGGCGCGCGACACGGGGGCGCCTAGGGCGCGGCCGGGGCGCGATAGGGGGCGCGTTCCGACGACTTGCGGCCGCGGATCTCCCCCGCGTCCCCGCCGCCACGGCGCATGCCGACGGCGATGGCGACGGCGACGACCACCGCCACCACGGCGACGATGGCGACCCAGCGCCGGCTGCCGGGCGAGGGTGCCCCCGCGGAGCGGGCCCCGGCGCGCGCCGTTCCGGGCGGTGGCTCGGGTTCCTCGACGCCGGCCGCCTCCTGGTACCGCAGGACGACGTCGTCGGCGTCGAGCCCGACGGCGCCGGCGTAGCTGCGCAGGTAGCCGACCAGGTAGCCGCGCGGTGGCATCCGCTCGGGGTCGCCGGCCTCGATGGCGTCGATGACGCCGGACGCGAGCCGGGTCACCCGGGCGACGTCCTCGGGCGAGAGCCCGCGGAGCTCCCGCTCGCGGAGCAGGTAGCGGCCGAAGGCGCGGACTGCCTCCTGGCGGGGGTCGGCCGCCGGATCGGGGGTCCCGGGCTTCACCGCAGTTGCTCGCCGCTCTTCTTGCAGTCGGCGCCCAGCGGCGTCCCATCGCCGAGCTCGGCGCACCTCTGGAACGCGTCGCGGGCCTTGGCCGCCTGCCCGGTGCGCAGCAGCGCGGCGCCGAGCAGCTGCTGGGCATCCGCCGACTTGTCACAGGTCCGGACGTACTGCTCGAAGGAGGAGACCGCGTCCTTCCCCTGCCCGTCCTGGAGCTGGATGCGACCGAGTTCCCGCCAGCCCTGGCAGTACTTGGGCTGGAAGTTGAGGCAGGCCTTCATCTCGGCTAGCCCCTCGTCCTTGCGCCCCAGCCGATAGAGCGCCTGCCCCTTGTTGCAGCGGGCCACCCAGGGCTCCCGGTAGAGCATGATCGAGGCCGCGACGTCGAACTCCTTCACCGCATCCTCCAGCCGCCCCGTGCGGGCGAGCAGCTGTCCCAGGTTGTTGTGGGCCTCGGCCAGGGTGGGCTTGAGCAGGATGGCCTTGCGGTACTCGGCCTCCGCCTCGTCGAGCCTTCCGAAGGCGAGCTCGAGGACCACGCCCCGTCCCAGGTGCGCCTCGGCGAGATCGGGGTCGTACTTGAGCGCCTCGTCGTAGGACTTCATGGCGTCCTGCGCGCGACCGGCACCCACCGCCTCGGCGCCCAGGTCGGCGTGGACGACGGCGGTCTCCTTGTCCCGGGTGCTCGCGCCGTGCGCGCAGGCGGAGGCGAGGAGGAGGACGGCGGCCGCGAGGAAGGGGCGGAGTTCTCGCATGATCAGACGCTCGCCAGCAGGCGCGCGATGCGCTCGGCGCCCCGGGCCTCGGCCGCCTCGGCGACCGCGGAGACGGCCGGGCGCGGCACCTGGAAGAGCGGCACCCGCTTGAGGGTCTCGACCTGCTGCGCCGGGGCCAGGTTCCGGAAGTTCAGGTTGTCGAGCATGAACCCCATCGACTCGAGAAAGTGCAGCCCTTCGATCTCCACGTCCCGGTACGCCTCCATGCCCACCTCGCGCCGGTCGCTCACGTAGACCACGTTCTCGCCGGAGCGGGGAAGGAAGAGGGAGACGAAGATGGAGAAGGAGCCGCCCTCGTTCCGGAGCCCGCAGAGGAAACCCTGGACAGACTGCGGTTCCTTCCCGGGGATCGACACCTGCGGCTGGTTGATGCTCTCCACGAGCGCGACGACCTGCTCGCGGCTGGCGGGGATGTAGGCGATGCTCGGATCGGGCTCGAACACGCTGCTCCTCGTCGCTCCGGATGGACGACGGACTGTCGCCTCGCTCCCGGTAGCTAGCGCTCCCTGCGCGCGCGCGTCAAGTTCCCCGGACAGGCCCCTGGCGGGCTAGACGCCCCGGGCGTCGGGGCCCCAGACCATCTTGTGGAGCTGCAGATTGAGGCGTGCCCGGACGCCGCTCTCCAGGATCCAGCGGGCCAGGTCGGCCGGCTCGACCCGGCCGAGGACCGGGCCGACGAGGACGGTGACCCGGCCCTCGAGGCCGTGCCCCCGGACCACGCCGAGCGCCCAGCGGAAGTCGGCCTCGGAGGAGACCACGAACTTCACCTCGTCGTGCGGACGCAGGCGCTCGAGCCAGGCCAGGTCGGTGGCCGGCTCCCCCGATTCCGGGGTTTTCACGTCGGCGATGCGGACGACCGCGTCGGGCAGCGCGTCGAGCGGCGCCTGCCCGTGGGTCTCGACGGTGACCTCGTAGCCGCGCCCGAGGAGGTCCCGGGCCAGCTCCGGAAGCTCCTTCTGGAGCATGGGCTCACCGCCGGTGAGGAGCACGAGGCGGCACGGGTGACGGGCCACCTCGGCGAGGATCTCCTCCCGGGTGGCCTCCCGCCCGCCGGTGAAGGCGTAGGCCGTGTCGCAGTAGTTGCAGCGCAGGTCGCATCCGGTGAAGCGCACGAACACGCAGGGAAGCCCCGCGCGCGTGCCCTCCCCCTGGATGCTGAAGAAGATCTCGGTGACCCGCATGGCTGCGACCGGACCCGGACCCTACTCCTTGCGAGCGCGCTCCTGGGCCACGGCCTCCAGCCGGTCGGCGATCTCGTCGATGCGCTTGCGCAGGGACGCGATCTCGTCGCGGGTGGGGATCTTGAACTGGGCCGCGGCGCGGCGAACCCCGTCGTCGATGGCCCGCTCCACCTCGCGGCGCTGCTGGCTGAGCCGCTCGCCGAACTCGCGCGCGTGGTGCTTCACGTCGTCGGGGGTGAGGCCGGCCGCGTCGGCCAGGCGCGCGAGCACCTTCTCGGCCTCCGCCTCCGCCGCGTTCAGCCCCACCAGCGCGTGCGACCACGCTTCCCGGAACTTCGCCTGGAGATCCGCCATCGGTGCCTTCCCCTCTCGCCTTAAGCCTGCCCGACGACGGGCTTGCGCGTGGGCTTGCCGGCCTTGCGGCGGCGGCTGTCGTCGAGCCGCTTCAGGATCTTGTTGATCTCGCGGGAGAGCTCGGCGACCTCCTCGCGGCTGGCCACGCCGAGGAAGCGGAGCGCGGAGACCTGGAGGTTCTCGAGCTTCTCGGCCGCCTCGACCCGGAACTCCTGGGCCTTGTCCTTCCACTCCTCGGCGCGCTCCATCCCGACCTCGCGGAGGTGGTCGAGCCGCTCGCGGACCTCGGCCCAGTCCTTCCCGGAGACCTTCTGGAAGCGGGTCTGGACCTCGTGGAGAAGCTTCTGCGCCTCGGCCTCGAGGGTCTCGAGCCGGGCCTGGGCGACCTCGACGGACTCCCGGAGGAAGCCCTCCACCTTGGTGGTCTTCGCGCTGTGGTGCTTTCGGGTCTCGGTCATCTTCGAATCCTCACGATGGGGTTGGCCCTCGACGACGAGGGGGATGTCGCAGAGGATGGATAACGCATCGCGTCATCCTCGTCAATAGCCCATTCGATTTCCCAGTCATCCCGGATGGGTACTGGTGCCCACCGCCTCCATGACGCTCCCGAACCCGTCCCGCCGGAGGAACTCGGGCAGCTGCTCCAGGACCTGCCGCGGGAAGGCGGGGCCCCCGTAGACGAACCCGGTGTAGACCTGCACCAGGGAGGCCCCGGCCCGGATCCGCGCGTAGGCATCGGCGGCGTCCATGATCCCGCCCACCCCCACGACCGGGATCCGCCCCGCCGCGCGGGTGTGGACGCGCCGCAGCGCGAGGAGGGAGAGCGGTGCGAGCGGCGCACCGGAGAGCCCGCCCGCCTCGGCGGCGCGGGGGTGGCCGGCCACCGCACCGGGGCGCTGGATGGTGGTGTTGGTAGCGATGATCCCCGACGCCCCGCAGGCGACCGCCACGTCGACCGCCTCGTCGAGCGCCACCGGATCGAGATCGGGGGCGAGCTTCACGAGGAGCGGCTTGCCGAGCGGGCGGGCCCGGTCGACGCAGGCGCCCAGGAGTCGTTCGAGCGGCCCCCGGTTTTGAAGTTCCCGGAGCCCGGGCGTGTTGGGCGAGGAGAGGTTCACCACGAGGTAATCGGCGAAGCTGTGGAGGGAGTCGATGGCGGCGAGGTAGTCGTCGGCGGCCCGCTCGTTCGGGGTGTCCTTGTTCTTGCCGACGTTGACCCCGACGATCCCCCTGCCCTCCCGCGGCAGCCGGGCGAGCCGCTCGGCACAGGCGGCGGTGCCCTCGTTGTTGAAGCCCATCCGGTTGATGAGCGCGCGGTGCTCCGGCAGCCGGAAGAGTCGCGGGCGCGGATTGCCCGCCTGCGGGCGCGGGGTGATGGTGCCCACCTCCACGTGGCCGAAGCCGAGCGCGTGCAGGCCCCGCACCAGCACCTCGCCCTTGTCGAACCCGGCGGCGAGACCGAGCGGGCTCTCGAAGGCGAGCCCCAGGCATTTCACCGCAAGTGAGGCATCCGGCCGGGGGCGCACCACCCCGGCGCCCCCGCCCACGGCGCGGAGCGCCCCGGCGGCGAGCGCGTGGGCCCGCTCCGGGTCGAGGCGGAAGAGGAGCTTCCTCGTCGTTCCCCAGGTCATGGCGTCAGGGGCGCGGGGCGCCCAGCCGCTCCCGGAAGAACCGGATCTCCATCTCGGCGAGCGGTTCGGCGGTGGCCGGGTCGGAGGCGAGATGGGTCACGTTGGCGAGGGGGACGAAGATGGCGGGAGCGCCCGCCCGGAAGAGGGCGTCGGCGAGCTTGAGCGAGTGCAGGAGGTAGACGTTGTCGTCGGCGGTCCCGTGGACGAGCAGCAGCGGCGCGTGGTCCTTCCCGGCGATCCGGGTCACCGAGCTCCGGTCGTAGGCCTCCGGCGCCTCCGCCGGCAAGCCCAGGTACCGCTCCGTGTAGAAGGTGTCGTAGTCGCGCCAGTCGACCACCGGCGCGCCGGCCACGGCGGCACGGTAGACGTCGGGGCGGCGCAGGGCGGCGAGCGCCGCCATGGTGCCACCGAACGACCACCCGGAGATTCCCACCCGGGAGAGGTCGATCTCGGGGACGACCTCGGCGAGCGCCACCAGCGCGTCGACCTGGTCCTCGAGCGCCGGTCCGGCCAGATCCCCCTTCACGGCCCGCTCGAACGCCCGGCCCAGGCGCGCCGTCTCGCCCCGGTTCACGATCTTCACCACGAGGAAACCCTGGTCGGCCGTCCATTGCGTCCGGGCCGAGCCGCTCCGGAGCCCCATCGGGGAGAAGCGGGTGGGGCCGCCGTAGACCTGGACGATGACCGGGTACTTCGTGCCCGGACGGAAGTCGCGCGGCTTGACGAGCGAGGTCCAGAGACCGCGCTGGCCCACCTGCCGGACCTCGGGGCGCGCCCGGAAGGGCGGCTCGAGCGCCACCGACGGGAGCTCGACGAGAACCTTGCCTTCCGGAGAGGCGACCAGCGACCGCGAGGCCTCGCCCGGCCGGGAGCT
>CAIVAR010000001.1 GCA_903904005.1 uncultured Anaeromyxobacter sp. | reverse complement strand
TGCTTCTTCTCTTCGCTCAAGACGTTGGCCATCCCGGCGGTGGGCCATGCCTCACCCGCCCGCGTCAACGTCTCGGTCCCTCAACTCCGTTGGCCGGTTTTCAGACGTCCCTCATTGGCCGGTTTTGGGTGTCCCCCGAGGATCCGCTCCCGACGAGCCCCCCGACTCCGCCAGGGCTGCCCCCTCCGGAGAAGAGGGTCGCGCGAGAGACGGACCGCCTCTTCACGATGCGGGGAGGCGCGTAGGGTGCGCGGCGGGGCTGCGCCTCGTCGCAGGGCTGCCCGCCCAGCCGGCGGTCGTCGTGTGGCTTCTGCATGGTCAGATTTCCCATGGCGGTTCCGGTTGCGCGGCTCAGGGGCCGACGAGCAGGAACAGTGTTGGTGTTTCGACGGGGCTCGTCACGTTGCCTAGTCCGCACTGGCCAAAGGTGTTCTTGCCCCATGCGTACAGTGTCGTCAGGGTTCCCTGGCCTGCGAGCGAGTGATCCTTACCCGCCGCGATAGACGCCCAGTTGGTGCCCGAACCGAGCCGCGTCGGTGACGCCGCGCACGGGTAGCCACTGCACAAGTCGGGAGCCGGGATTCCAAGCTGGTAGTCGCTGTCCCGCCCCCACCCCCAGAGCGTACCGTCCGTTCTCAAGCCGATGGAGTGAAATTCGCCGCCCGCGACCGCCGACCAATCCGTGCTCGACCCGACCTGCGTCGGTGTCTTGGCGCACGGGTTGGAGTTGCACGTGTCTGGTGGCGCGTACCCGGCCTGGTTGTTGGTGTCCAGTCCCCACCCCCAGAGCGCTCCGCCCCTCTGGATTGCGAAGGCGTGGTGGGCGCCGCCGGCGATAGACACCCAGGTCATGCCCGATCCCACCTGCTGCGGCGAGACCCGATCGCTGGTATCCCCGAGTCCGAGCTGCCCGTAGAGGTTGTAGCCCCAAGACCATAGCGTTCCATTGGATGTCACCGCCAGTGAGAAGAAGGTGCCGGCAGCGACCGACGCCCAGTCTTTGCGCGTGCCGACCCGCGTCGGGGATGGCCGATCGGTCTGGTCCCCGAGCCCAAGCTGACCGACAATGTTGTTGCCCCACGCCCAGAGCGAGCCGTCCTTCTTGATCGCTAACACGTGATAGTACCCGGGAGCGACCGATGCCCAGTCCGAGTCCGAGCCGACCTGTACTGGCGACTTGGAGCACGGATAGGTTCCGGAATCAGGGGGGAGGTATATGCAGGTGTCGGGTGCCGTGGCACCCAGTTCACCATAGGTGCTGTCACCCCACGACCAGAGTGAACCGTCCGTCCGGATAGCCATGGTGAACACCTTGCCTGGGGCGATCGACGCCCAGTCCGTGCCCGATCCGACCTGTGCCGGCGAAGACCGAACGGTAGCGTCCCCGAGCCCGAGCTGACCGGAAGAGTTCTCGCCCCAGGCGTAGAGCTTCCGGCTCCCGTCGATGGCGAACGATGAGTCCCCCAGGTGTGCGGTCAGGAGCGGCAGGGCCGTCACGTTCCCCTCGACGTGGCCGCTGAACGTGAAGGATGCCGCGGACACGTAGTTGAAGATCCAAGCCCGTGTGGCCGACTGGCCGGAGTTGATGCTTCCGTAGCCGAGGAAGTACTTGCCGCCGTAGCTCGCTCCGTTGCAGGGTTCGTAGCCTGTGGAGACCGCGTCGATCACCGCAGTGAGGTTCTGCAGGTTGCTGGTCACGTAGTTCGATTGCACCTTCACGTAGCCCTTGTACCCGTTGATCCCGACACCGCATGCGTCAGGCACTGGTGCCGGTAGTGACTCCGCGGTGTTCGCAGTGGCGTCGTTCGACAACAGGACCGTGCCATCGCCCGAGCCTTCCGTGATGGTCGAGAGAAGGGCGTCCCCCATCCCTGGCTCCACGATCTGCCGCAGCGTCATGATGCCCGTCGCACCATCGACCGAGCCCTCGAAGCGGGCCAGCACGACCTTCCCGGGCGTGGAGGGAGGCGCGGCGTCGCCGGGGGCCTTCGCCGAGCATGCACTCACCAGGAGAATCGCCAATAGTCCCACACGACGCATGCGGTCCTCCCTCGGGGCCTTCGCCGCGCGTACTGGGCGGCTGGAATCTCCTCCACATTGGGCATTGGATGGTGCCCGGACGCAACCCAGAAGTGGCGAGCAAGCCTTTCGATACCCGACAAACCTGCTGCGCCCGCCGAGGTGTGAACAGGGCGAGAGCGAGGGAGGCGGCCGCACCGCACCGCCTCCCCCTGCGTCACCTGCACGCTGACTCGTACTGACCACCCCCGGTACGCAGGACGGGCATCGGGTCGTGGTCGTGGCGGGGATGGTTCTCTGCCAGTACGCGGTCGGTGATCGCATGGCCGAGGCCCACGCGATGGTGAGCCTCGTCGAGCAGGGCTGGGGAGACCAGCGCGAGGTGGCCAGGGCG